>JANXOJ010000324.1 GCA_025353625.1 Planctomycetota bacterium
GGATGTCGCTGGAAGTGCTCGGGCATCAACCGACCGAAGCTCGCGATGGTACGCAGGCATTGGAGTTGCTCGGAAGGCGGCCGTTTGAAGCCGCCTTGCTCGATCTTCGTCTGGGTCGGGAGCAAGGCATTGATCTGCTGCCGCGATTGCTCAAATTGGCGCCGGGGCTGCACGTTGTCGTGGTGACCGCATACGCGACGATTGAGACGGCCGTGGAGGCGATGCGCCGCGGGGCTTTTGACTATCTGCCCAAGCCGTTTACGCCCGATCAACTTCGCGTGGTCCTAAATCGGATTGCCCACGTCCGCCGATTGGAGTCGCACGTTGAAGACCTGGAAGGGCAGATACGTTCGGTGATGCCCGAAGTTGATTTGCAGACCAGCGAGCCGAAGATGCGCGAGGCCCTCGACGTGGCCTTCAAAACGGCGGCAACCGAAGCAACGATCCTCATCCGTGGAGAGAGCGGCACCGGCAAAGGCGTACTCGCCCGCGCGATCCATGCTCGCAGTGGGCGAGTCGCACGCCCTTGCGTCACCGTACATTGCCCGAGCCTCTCCGCCGAGTTGTTGGAGAGCGAGCTATTCGGCCACGTCCAAGGGGCTTTTACCGGCGCGGTTCGCGACACGGTCGGGAAGGTGACGGTAGCCGAAGGGGGAACGCTATTCCTCGATGAAATCGGCGACCTGCCGCTGCCTTTGCAGCCCAAGTTGCTTCGATTGCTCCAAGAGAAGTGCTACGAGCGCGTCGGCGAAACGCAAACGCGAGTAAGCAACGTCCGAATTTTAGCGGCCACCAACCGCAACTTGGAGGCCGAGATCGCATCGGGCCGCTTCCGCGAGGATCTGTTTTATCGTCTTAACGTGATCGAAATCACGGTGCCCGCGCTTCGCCGCCGACAGAGCGATATCCTGCCTCTCGCACAACACCTGCTACAGTTCTTCGCTCGGCAAAATGGCAAGACGGTTTCTGCAATGAGCGAGTCGGTGCGCGATGCGATCTTGCGTTATCCTTGGCCGGGCAATGTCCGCGAATTGCGCAACGCCTTGGAACGAGCCGTGATCCTTGCTGTCGGCCCAGGAATCGAGCCCGGCGACTTTCCGGCCCAGATTCTCAGCGGCCGGACCCCAGCCGGGCCGGCGATGGAGTCGATGACGCTGGACGAGTTGGAAGCCGAACAGATCCGCCGCATACTGGAAACAACGCCGACGATTGAGGAAGCGGCCGTACGGCTCGGCATCGACCCCAGCACGCTCTATCGGAAACGAAAGAAATACGGGATTTGAAATCCTCCCCGCTCCCGTAAACCGGAGGC
>JANXOJ010000383.1 GCA_025353625.1 Planctomycetota bacterium
TCGTCGTGTCGCCGTTGATCCAGTTCCGTGCGACGCCGGGATGTAGATTCGCCCATTGGGCGACAATGCCCGGCTTGCCGCCGAGCGCGTCTTTGTGAAACCAAGCCTCGATGTCCGGCCCGACCGGCTGGCCCTTCTTCAAACCGTCGGCATACTTGGCAAGCGGCCCCAATTGGCGTGCGACGCGGTCGCGAAGCAGGTAGTTGCTCGCGGACCAGTTGCTGGCACCGGAGGCCGTGGCGTTGTACGAAGCGGCCGACGGGCGGGGTTGGAAATACTCCGGCGCGGTAAAGGGTTGCGCGATGAGCCGCGAGCCGACCTCTTTGCCATCGTTCGTCACGAGGCTGCCTTCGGCTTGATTGGGGAAGGCTATTTTTCCCACGCACAGGAGCGTCAGAGGGTAGGCGACGCAACAGAAGACCACGGTTAGGATTAGAAGCAGAACGCAGGCACGAAAGTGTTGTAACATGATTTTGAGCTTTCTTGAATTGGTTGGTCGGGTGTATTCCCTCACCCCTTGCTCCCCTCCCGTTTGCGGAGGAGGAAAGTATTGCATTACCCGGCCAGGTGCAGGGCGACGAGGGCGAAGTCGATTAGTTTGATTCCTATAAATGGGGCGATCACTCCGCCTAGGCCCCATACTAAAAGGTTGCGGCGCAACAAGGCGTCGGCACCGATGGGACGGTACTTCACCCCCTTCAGCGCGATGGGGATCAAAAGGGGGATGATAATCGCATTGAAAATCACGGCCGAGAGGATCGCCGACGTGGCCGAGTGCAGGTGCATGATGTCCAGCGGCTTGAGCCAAGGCAGCGTTGCGGCAAAGAGGGCCGGCACGATGGCAAAATACTTCGCCAGGTCGTTAGCAATCGAAAAGGTCGTCAGCGAGCCGCGCGTCATCAGCAATTGCTTGCCAATCTCGACGGTCTCGATGAGCTTCGTCGGGTCGCTATCGAGATCGACCATGTTGCCCGCCTCCTTGGCGGCCTGCGTGCCGGAGTTCATCGCGACGCCGACATCGGCCTGTGCCAACGCGGGGGCGTCGTTCGTGCCGTCGCCCATCATCGCCACGAGCTTGCCGCCTTGCTGCTCCTTGCGGATGTAGGCCAGCTTGGCCTCCGGCGTCGCCTCGGCGATGTAGTCGTCGACGCCCGCCTGCTCGGCAATTGCTTTGGCCGTGAGCGGGTTGTCGCCGGTGACCATCACGGTTCGCAGGCCCATCCGCCGCAAGCGTTCAAAGCGTGCGGCAATGCCCGGCTTGAGTATGTCTTCCAAAACCACGACGCCGACGAGACGGTTGCCCTCGCAGACCAACAGCGGCGTCGCACCTTTATTGGCGACGGTGGCCACGGTGCTTTCGGCGTTCGCGGGAATCGTGCCGTTTTCCTTCATCACGTACCGCAAGATGGAATCGGGTGCCCCTTTGCGAATCTGCCTTCCGTCGGGCAGGTCGATGCCGCTCATGCGGGTTTGTGCGGTAAATGGGATAAAGTGTGCTCCCTGGGGAATCGACGCTTTCCAACCGATCGTCGCGCGCTTGCCGCGATGATTGCCGTCGTCCAAGTCTGCCTTATTGTTGAGATCGACGATGCTCCTGCCTTCCGGTGTTTCGTCGGCACCTGAAGCCAGCGCTGCCAGGTTGCCAACTTCGACGGCGGTATACGCGTCGAAAGGGAGGAACTGCGTGGCGCGACGGTTGCCGATGGTGATCGTGCCCGTCTTATCCAACAGCAGCGTATCGATGTCGCCGGCGACCTCGACAGCCTTGCCGCTCTTGGCGATGATATTGGCTCGCAAGGCTCGATCCATGCCCGCGATGCCGATGGCCGCCAAGAGCGCGCCAATGGTCGTGGGGATCAAGCAAACGAGCAGAGCAACGAGCGTGGGCACATCGGTGCCGAGGCTGGCCTTGCGTTCGGTCAAGCCGTTAAAGTCTTTCATGTAAAGTTCCACGTTATAGGCCATGGGCCACAGCGAGGCGGTGACGATGAGGAAGATCAACGTGAAGGCGGCCAGCACGATGGAGAGGGCAATTTCGTTTGGCGTCCGCTGGCGAATGGCCCCTTCAACCAGGGCGATCATGCGATCGAGGAACGAGTTGCCGGGGCTGGCCGTGATTTCGACGACGATCCGATCCGAGAGAACGCGCGTGCCGCCGGTCACGCCGGAGCGGTCGCCGCCCGCCTCGCGGATCACGGGGGCCGATTCACCCGTGACGGCCGACTCGTCGATCGAGGCCACGCCTTCGATGATCTCGCCGTCGCTGGGGACAATGTCGCCGGCAACGATCTCGACGCAGTCGCCGCTGCGCAGCGCGGTGGAAACGGTATCCTCAAACGTGCCATCCGACTTCCTCCGCCGAGCCGGCGTTGCGCGGCGCGTCTTTCGCAAGGCATCGGCTTGGGCCTTGCCCCGCGCTTCGGCAATCGAGGAGGCAAAGTTAGCGAAGAGCAGCGTTGCCACGAGCCAGAAGTCGAGCGATAGGAGGTAACCCAGGCTCGTCGCACTGGCAACACCAAAACACTTGGCGACCGTGTAGATGAGCGTCAAGGCCGTGCCGACTTCGACCACAAACATCACGGGGTTATTCCATTGAAGGTCGGGTCGGAGCATGACGAGCGACTGCCGAAAGGCGGTCTTCATCAATTGTGGGTCGAATAAGCCCGCTTTGCGACTCTGGCGTCGGGCAGTTTTCGGGTCGTCCGACATGGGAGCGGCCTGGGGTTCTGCGATGGTTGCGTTTGACACGATTAAGCTCGCTGGGTAAGTGGTTATGTAGGGTGGTGTCGAGCGGACCGCGTATTCCACGATCCGCGATGACAGACGATTTTCGATACTTCATCGGTGGGTCGTCGCTGCGCTCGACGCCACCCTCGGCGGCTGAATTGAATCGGTTGGTTGGTTATATGCGCTTACTCCGTCTCCCGCTTACGGGACGGGGGAGATTTAACCTCCGAACGGCATCGGGCCAAAATGCTCGGCGATTGGTCCCAGCACGGCCACGGGCAGGAACAATAACGCGCCGACGAGGATGATCGTCCCCATCAGCACGCATCCAAAGGTGAACGTGTCGGTTCGCATTGTGCCGACGGTGAATGGCGTCGGCTTCTTCTTGGACAGTCCGTCGGCCAACGCCATGGGAGCGATCACCGGGATGAACCGGCCCAGCAACATGACCAAGCCGGTGGCAATGTCCCACGGTCGGCTGAAGGGTGCCGGAGAACTGTTTTCGTTCGCCCCCCAGGCCGCGTTCAGGCCGCCGAATTCCGATCCGTTGTTGGCAGAAGCCGAACTGAACTCGTAGAGCACTTCCGAGAATCCATGCGCCCCGGCATTGTTCGTTGATTTGATGCCCCAGTCCGTGGCCGCAAAGTAACCGGTCGGCATGAGAATCAAGATGGGGTGAATCAGCAAGGCTAGCATCGCCAACTTCATCTCGCGGGCTTCGACTTTCTTGCCGAGGTATTCCGGCGTGCGGCCGACCATCAGCCCGGCGATAAAGACGCCGACGATCAAGTAAATCAGCATGTTGATCAGGCCGACCCCCTTGCCGCCGAAGATGCAATTCAGCCACATGCCGGTCATGGGCGAAATGCCCGCCAACGGGTTGAGGCTGTCGTGCATACAGTTGACCGAACCGCAGGTAATGGCAGTTGTGGCAGCGGCAAAGGTAGCACCGGCAGATGTGCCGAAACGCAATTCTTTGCCTTCCAAGTTGCCGAGCTTTTGATCGACCGGCAGGCCATTCAAGCCTGGGTTCGGCTGCAAGGTGTCCCAATAGACGCTCCACGCGATCGAAGCGACCATGAGACACATCATGACGCCAAAAATCACCCAGGCGTGCCGCATTTGGCCCAGCATCCGTCCGAACATCAGCACCAAGGCGAAGGGGAAGAGGCAGAAATTCATCATCGTGAGCAGGTTGCTCCAGGCCGTGGGGTTCTCAAACGGATGGCACGAATTGGCGCCGAAGAAGCCTCCGCCGTTTGTGCCGAGGTGCTTGATGGGAATAATTGCCGCCACCGGGCCTCGCGATATCTGCTGTTGCCGCGGCTGGGCCATGTCGTCCGTGCCCATCGAACCGGCCTCAAGCGTCTGCACCGAGGCGGCTGGTAGCAACGTCATCGGCACGCCATCGGCCATCAGGACCACGCCCATCACCAAGCTTGCCGGAAGGAACATGTAGACCACCACGCGCCACATATCGACGTAGAAATTTCCCATATTCAAATCGCCGCGCAATCCGCGAATAATTGCCGACAGAGCGCAGAAACCGACGCTTGCCGAGACGAACATGTTCCA
>JANXOJ010000402.1 GCA_025353625.1 Planctomycetota bacterium
GACAAGGACGACGAATGAGGCTAGCGACGTTCATTACCGTGATTCTCTGGGCGGCGATTGCCAACGCGGCACCGCCGGGCATTGAGTTATTGCTGGACGAGCCACCCCCGAAAGCCCCATCGACGTTGCCCCAAGAGTTGAAATTGGCCCTTGACGCACTCGCAAAAGACTCGCAAGTCTTAGCCGATGCCTCGCTTCGTGTGGCCGCTTTGCAGTCCGCTACCGTTGACCTAGCGGCCGCACAAGCCGCAATTGTGGCCGATCAAAAGAAACTAGCGGCGATGCTCGACGCGCTGATTCATCCACCCCAGCCGATAGTGCCAGACTCAACGACCGCCAGGGTAGAAGTGCTTGTAATCTCTAGTCCTACTTGTGCGCCGTGCAAACTCATGGAGCCGGACCTGTTGGCCCTGGTGGCGGAAGGGCAGCGGTTTCGGGTTATCGATCAAACGAGCGACGAGGCCAAGCGGCTAGGATTCGCGGCGACACCGACACTAATAGCCCTCGTTGACGGGCGCGACGTTCAGCGGGTGCAAGGGCGAGTAAGCCGCGAAGAATTGCGCAAGTGGTACGAGAAGCTGCGCGACTACGCCAGGGGCACCAAGGAACCGGGTAAATAATATGCAAACTTATCGACACGAAACCGGCGCGGTCTATCAGCTTGGCTTAGAGAAGCCAAAGCACAGTAACCAATGTGCGGCCTTTGCCGATTCGCAGCACGTTTACGACCGCGCGACGATCTTGCAAGCGATCAAGGACGGACGCAACTCGCTCGCAAAATTCTGCGGCCCGATTCTAAACCAAGGGCAAAACCCGTGGTGCTGGGCCTTTTCCGGCTCGCAAACAATGATGACGTTGCTGCGCCAGCTATTCGACGATCAGACCATGTTAGCGGTGTCAATGGGGCCAGCGATAACCGGGGTTCAAGGCGGAAACAGCATTGACGCGATGCTACTTGAGGTGCAAAGCGTCTATGGCCAGTTTCCGGCGGTTCTCATTGGCGAAGATCCGACCACTACCCGCATGAATATCGATATGCGCAAGTGGCCGGCGAACTGGAAGGACGAGGCCGCGAAGCGTCAAGCCGTGCTTGATTCCGTGGTGAGGTGTCATTCCGCCGATGAGCTTGCATCGGCCTTAATTGCCGTTGATAACGATCCCAATCGCCCTTGCGATGTTGGCGTGTCGTGGCAAGGTGGCGGACATGCTTTGACCTGCCTTGAAGTCGGCAGCGACGATGGAAGTTCACTTTGGTTTGCCGGTCCCAATTCGTGGAGTACGCTATTTTCTAGCGGCTGGGGAAGCTATGCCGGGCGACCGGGCTGGTGGCGGCTAACCGAGCGACAAATGGCCGATGCTTTCGATCCAAACGGATTTGGCAGTTATTGCCTCGTAGCCGCGAAGGATGCCGTAGCACCTGGGCCGGTTCCATCGCCACTGCCACTCCCGCCCCCTGTTGTCGGTCCGCCGGTTCCGGTTGCCCCGTCGATCAACTGGATGGAAATCATCGAGGAAATTCTGGCAATCTTCCGGTCGATTCATGGCCGAGAGCCCACAAAGAGTGAAGTGTCGGCCCTCGTTAAAACCCACATGGACGCATGACATTTTAGCCCCGTAACCCTTTTTTGATTGGAGAACGAAGAATGAAGAGACTGATTTCGATGGCCGCGATGGTGGCCCTGTCCGTAATGGCCGAGAGTCAAGGCATGGGGTCAATTCCTGGTGCTTGCTCGCCTGTCGCCATGTACGCAGCCCCGGCCCCATCCGCCTGTAGTGCGGTGGTACAATATCCGGCGGCCGCGCCCGGTGCCTGTTCGCAAGTCGCGTCCTACGCCCCGGCAATGCAGTCCGCGCCCGAAACGCAGTACGCCGCAGCGGTACAAGTGGAAGATTGCCAACCGGCTAGCGTGGTGGCCGCCACATCTATTCCAATGGTCCCAATGGCCAGACCTACGCTAGCGCACCCGGTACTATTCCGAGTCGGCAAAGTATTCGCGGGCGTATCGGACATTGTGACCGGCCCTTTCCGCCGTGCCCATCAACGGCGCGAACGGCGACGCCAGGAACGCGACAAAAATCGTTGAGCGTGGCTGGAGTGGCTAGGGGGTGGGTGGAAACACCTGCCCCTTAGTTGTTGATGGATCGAGCGAATGAGGGAATAAGCGAGCCTATGATTTCGGAGATAAGTTTGGAAATTGGATCGTGCATTGTGGCAGGCGTGATGATTATCGCGTTTCTGCTCAAGGTTGGCATGGACGCGCAAAAACTAGGTGAAATAAACTCGCAACTTATCAAGCACGACAGACTACTTGAAAAGCAGATCGATAATTTTCACGTTCTCGACAAGACGTTAAGCAATTTCATCTCGGCAACCTTTCGCCGCGCTACGGGCGAAGTCGTCGCACACAACCACGGAGCCGTGAACAGCCCTGTCGAAGTGTCGGCGGAAGGCATGGCAGCCGTGCCGCAAGATTTGATCGACACCATCCAGCCTTTTTATGACGAGGCTGGGGCGAAGATGACTGATTTTGACTTGGCCGTCGCGCTGATGATTCGGTACGATAAAGCGATTTACGACGGGATTTGCAAGCCTTTCGGCTACAATCAATTGGGGTGCATGGCGCTCGTGATATCGCGGCTTACTGGACGGCAGACCGTCGATATTGCCAGCGACTTGACGGAGGAAAAGGCGAGTCTGATAAAAGCATGAGGCGCGGACCGGGCCACAGGGAACCATCAAACAGGGAGAAATTGAAATGCACTACCGAAACGGACGCAAAGCGCACAACGGCGACAAGGTTGTCAAACTAGGAAGCTACGACGGGCAGATCGTAGCATACGGAGTCTTGCATAGTGCCGTCGCTGGTAATGAGTTTTGCAATGGCGGAATAGCCGCGATTACAAACGACCTCGGGGCTTGCATGTGCGACATGTTGCACGTTGATGACGTAGCCGAAATCCTTTCCGCGAACGATTTGGGTAAGAGACAATAACACTATTTCATACAATTTTCGCAGTAACCATCATCGTTATCGCGCCACCGATTGCACTTGGAGGCTTCTTGGTTGTAGTGTACTTTTTGAAGTTCATCACACAATAACGAGGGATTCACAATGACGCCATTACAAACCGAACTAGCCAAAGACGTTTATCGCTCGATGGACGACGCGCATGCAGCCGCATCGGCCAGCAAGGCCCTCACGTCAACTCCAATTCCGGTATCTTCCACTGCGATCAAGCAAAGTTTCATGGCCATCGAAGGCATGGGCGGATGGCTTGCCCTATCAACGGCGGCAGACAATCCCTCTTCGCCGGCTCATCAAATCGCACGAGTAGCCTACGACCTCATGCAGGGCGCGGCAATCAATCTAGACCTAACCCGTGCGGACGTTCAAGGCGGATTCGCCGCGCTCGTGACGGCTCAAATCATGTCGCAAACGTGCCTGGACGCGATTAACCACGAGGGCGTTAGGCTAGGCCGATGGATCGATAAATACAATGGCGGGGCCGTCGTGACGGCTGCGCAGGTGACGTTGGCGAGGCACGCTCAATGAACCTGTTGGCCGATATCACCGGGGGCGGAATCAGCGGCAGTAGCCCAGGGCCATACACCGATTCGATAACCGGCTATGTGGTTGACTCCAGCGCGGAAGATGCGCCGGACGGATACCTGGCATGGCACGCGTTTTCATCGGAAAATCCTAACGGTTGGTACAATAACGGCGCGGGTATCCCATCGTGGCTGTCCATCGACGCGGCGGCAACGATCACGGTAGCGGCCCTGCAAATCACGGCGACGGCGGCCAGCGGCAACGAGGGCGGTACGCCAATTGGGTTTTCGCTTTATGGATCGGCGGACGGGGCCACCTGGACACTGTTGCAATCGTGGACGACAAGCGCGTGGGCAGTGAGCCAGGTCCGGGCCTTTGGTTTATCGACACCGGCGGCATATCGGTATTGGAAACTGGTTGCGACGGACACCGGGCTAGCCAATACGGGATGCCTGATTGGCATGGTGGGGCTCCTGGATGTAGCACCGCCATTGCCAAGCGCGCCGCTAGAACCGTTTATTCGGACGCCTTTTATCGATTGTGCGGGAGGGGAAGAAATGATTAAGCAGCCAGGGGAAGTAGCCAAGCTATCCATTTACACGTCGGATGCAACACAGGCCGTTGCCGATAGCCTTATCTATGGGCCGTCCGCGCCGATTGATAGCGGATTTAATGGAGGGCTGCCAATTATAACCGTTATTGGGCAGGCATGGGGGATTGATATCAACCCCGCAACAGATAGCACGAGCGGCACGAATCAATATAGGTATGATATTGGCGTAAACATACCGAGCGACGCGGCGGATGGTGACTACGTGATTACGTTCGCGGGCCAAATTTCTGCGTATATTTTTCAGGGCGTTATCGGCTATGTAACGGTGAGAAAGCCGGTTGTGGTCGATGCGAACGTCGTCACCATGTTTGCCGGTTCCGATCCGGTTTATCCGCGCACGATCCGGCTGCATATTGGAATATCTGAATTCGAGGATGACATCCTTTTTGTTTTGCCAGCCAATGGTATCGCGAACGGAAGGCCGGTCTATGGAACCGTCGCAACCGTGGGCGGCGGCACGGGTACGGCTGTTTGGTGGGATGGCAGTGTGTGGCGCGGGCGTAGGCTGAATGCGTTCGTGCTGATCGACGATACGGCGCACGCTAGTAACCTTGCCGGGCCTTGGACGGTAGACCACGACGGGCCGTTTACCACACTTGGCCAGTATAGCGCGATGCTCAACACCGACATTGAACCGGCGAGCGATTCGCGTCTTAATTACCTCGATATATCCACCAGCAGCCGCCTAGCGTCCGGCGATACCCGCTTGAACGGACTCGCACACCTCGACGCGGACATAAGCAGCCGGGCCAGCGGAACCATTGCCGGGGAGATCAAGACCGTTACCGACAACCTAGCCACCATGCTGGAAGTCGATCCGAACAACGCCGGTAAAGATCGATTGACGGCGGCAAGTTTAGCCACCGTTCCGGCGACCACCGTCGATACAACAGCCATAGCAATCGCCGTTGCGATCAAGGTGCTTGGAACCTCAACGGTTCACTTGAAGATCACCGACAGCGGGCTTGTTTACGCGGCGAGGGAGGACGGAACGCCGATCTACTACACGATTACGG
>JANXOJ010000418.1 GCA_025353625.1 Planctomycetota bacterium
GCTCAACCTGGCAAAGCAGTTTACGTCGGACGAAATGGTGCTTGCCGGCGAATGGCCCTATCGCAAACCGCCCGTGAAATGGGATGCTCATTGGCCCGGTCTGAATTACGTACAATCGGTCTGGCCGGTTCCCCATCGCGGTCTGCGGTGGTGGCGGATGCTGCAATATCCGCTGATGCTTTTGCGCTGTTTGTGGCTCATTCGCAAACACAACGTCGACCGAATCGTGGTCGTATTTCCAAGGGCCCATTTTCTATTGGCCGGCTATCTGTTGGCACGCATCACTGGCTGCAAACTGTTCGCATATCTACACAATACGTACGACGCTCGAACCGGCACGACGTTGCGGTTCACGGCTTGGGTTCACGATCTCGTTTTCCGGCGGGCGGAGCACGTGTTCGTGATGAGCGAAGGCATGGCCGAGCTATTCCGGCAGCGTTATCCGAAGTTGAAGCAGTCGGCACTGGTACATTCGTTTCACGAAGCAATTCCCGAGTATGAGGTGCCGCCCACACCGGGGTCGCCCATGCGGTTGATTTTCTGCGGCAATCTGATTTCCTGTGCCGACGCAGCGTCTCGGTGTGCCGAAGCGATTGCGCGGGTGCCCGACGCGGTTTTGTCGATCCTCAGCGGCGAGGATCGCGGTAACCTGCGGCAACTTGGGTTGCTGCGACCGGGTACAACGTGCGAGACGGTCTCGCGGGACGAAGTTCCCCAGCGGTTGCGACAGTCGGATGTCGTCTTGTTACCGCACAGCTTTGAATATCCGGCGGCCGCGCACGACGAGTTCCGCACTATTTTCCCCACGAAGACAATCGAATACCTGATTTGTGGTCGCCCGATCCTGGCGCACAGCCCGACCGATAGCTTTTTGACGAAGTTCCTGTTGGAACACGATTGTGCTTTGGTTGTGGATCGGCCCGATGTGGACGCCTTGTGTCTGGCAATCGAACGCCTGCGAACGGACGAGGCCCTTCGCGGTCGGCTGGTTCGCAACGCCTTGAAAGCTGCCGTGCAATTTCAAGCTAGCAATGTCGCGGCGGAATTTCGCAGGTGCGTGGACGTCCCAGCACCAACGGCCGACGACGAACACCTTTGCGAAGCCGGGTCGCATGTCGGTTGAAGCAACGCCGGAGATGAAAGCCGGGTCCGGCATTCGCGTCGCCATTTGCCTCAACGGATTCGTGCAGCCTGCATGGGTCGAGGTCGTGCTGAAAGCCGTCGGGAGCATTGGCGGCGTGGAAATCATCGTCGTTTTGAATCGCTGCGCAACTACCTCCACAGCCGCCACAACCGCCGGTCGGCTGCTTCACAACCGACACGATCTGCTTTGGATGGCATGGAGCAACTTGGAGCGACGACTTCGCAAGGGTGAAGCAGACGCCTTCAGGCCGGTCGATTGTGAATCGCTGCTTGCCGGCGCGGCAATAGTGCAAATAAGAACCGTGCAAATTGGAAGAGTGGACGGCCCGGCGGGCGATGCGATTTCGGAAAGTGATATCGATCTCATTCGCAAACAAAAACTGGACATCATCGTCGATCTCGGTTCCACTCCGTTGCCCCCTTCCGTGTTTGGGACGGCACGCCTCGGTGTCTGGGCGTTGCAGCACGGCGAGCATCGAACCGACAACCGCGATGCCGGCGGAGTGTGGGAAGTATTGCGTGGAGATGCCGTGACGATCGGTTCGCTGCTAGCTTTCACCGATCGTTGCAAGAGCGGCGAGACGTTGTTTTGCTCGGCCGCATCGACCGATCGTAGTTCGATACGGCGCAATCGGAACCATTGCTTTTGGAAGGCGGCGGAATTTATCCCACGGGCATTGCGGCAACTCGTCGAAACGTCCGAAGCGACGAAGCCAACGTCGGCACCTTGGTCGCGTTGTAAAGAGGTAGCCAAAACGAGCGGCACCTGCGGTAACATTGTGGCGTTATTGGGCATCTCGCGGATCATCGGGAAAGTCGTTTCAAATCGGATTTGCGATCGCCTTTCGCCCGCCCAATGGTTCATCGCCTGCAACTGGCAGAACGAGAGTAAGATCGCGTCGAGCGTTACCGACGTAAAGAGTGCGAGGTGGACGCCGATGCCCCCGCCCAAAGATCGCTATTGGGCCGATCCGTTCCCGGTCTCTGTCGGCGATAAAACCTATCTCTTTTTCGAGGAGGTTCTGCATGCGACCAATCGGGGGCGCATCGTCGTCAGCGAACTGGTCTCGGAGGGAACTTGGAGCGAGCCGCGCGTCGCCTTGGAGCGTCCCTATCACCTGTCCTACCCGTTCGTGTTTACGTGGAAAAACCAATGGTACATGATCCCGGAATCGCTTGAAAGCCGCACAATTGAGTTGTGGCGGTGCGAAGAGTTTCCCCTTCGATGGACGTTCGATACGGCGATCGCCACGAATGTTCGCGCAGCCGATACGACGTTGGCGGAAATGGATGGTCGATGGTGGATGTTCACTTGCATGGCAACCGAAGGCGCGGGAGTCTACGACGAACTGTTCGTCTTTCGTGCCGACAATCCACGCGGCCCGTGGACTCCGCATAAGTGCAATCCAGTCGTTTCCGACGCCCGCCATGCCCGGCCAGCCGGGCGGGTCTTCCAACGCGATGGAAAATGGCTGCGGCCAGCACAAGATTGCAGCGGGCTGTACGGCCGCCGGATTGACGTGCGGGAGATCGTCCGCCTGACGCTCGATGAATACGAAGAGAAATCGGCTTACACGATCGAGCCCGATTGGGCACCCGGCCTCTTCGCCACGCATACGCTGAACCAAAGCGGCTCGCTCACCGCGATCGATGGGTGCCGCCGGAGGAGTCGCTGGAAGTAATGAACGTTCGAGAAATGCAATCCAACGATTATGCTGCCGTGCAAGAGGTGCGCGTGGCGAACGGCATTGCATTGCAATCCATCGAGGGGTGGGAACATTTTGCGAATAACCCGCATCTCTCGGCCAACGCTGCGCTGCCGCACGGGTGGGTGCTGGAGAATGCGGAGGGGCGGATTGTCGGCGTTCACGGTGCCTATCCGGTGCGTTATGCCTGGAGAGGGCGGCAATTGATTGCTTACGTCGCCCATTCGTTGGCGGTAAACGCGGATCATCGACGCGATACCTTGGCGCTATTGGCCCCCTTTTTTCGGCAAAGCAACGTCGAGTTCTTACTGACAACTTCCGCCCGGAAAGAAGTTGCTCTGTTGTTCCAGTTCATGCAATGCCGCAAGATGCCGCTTGCCTACTACGATGAATTGCTGAGTTGGATCGTCGGCTTTCGCGGCGTCGCCGAAGCCATTTTGAAGCGCAGGAAAACTCGCGGTTCCGCCGTTCTGAGTTATCCGCTTGCCGCTGCCATTTGGACCGGGCAAAAGATACTCGGCGTCAATCGTCGCGGTCGGTCGTCTTCCAAGGTGCGTTGCATCGACCGCTTCGACGACCGCTTCGACCACTTGTGGCAGCGGCTGGCCGAAAGCTCGCATCGACTCCTGGCGATGCGCGATCGCGCGTCGTTGGAATGGCACTTGCGATTCGCCTTGCAGAACCAGCGCGTGAAAATTCTCGTTCTCGAAAGGGGCGATGAGATCGATGGCTACGCGATCCTTCTGCGAGAAGACAGCCACGGTACGCAAGCCCTAAGCCGCTTTAACATCATCGACCTGCAAATCCTCGAACCGACTGCCAAATCGGTGGAATCGCTGATGTCCGCTGCATTGCGAGTGGCTCGTAAGGAGGGCGTCGACGTCTTGGATGTCGTTGGCCTCGAACCGTGCAAGCGGCAGATATTGGAAAAGCTCAATCCGCACCGCCGCAAGATGGGCCGCTGGCCATTTTGGTACAAGCCGGTTCGTGAAGTCGAGGAACTCGACATGGAATCGCCCGAGGTTTGGGATCCAACCCTGCTCGATGGCGATGCGACGATCTGGAACGAACCTTGGGGGACGCAATGAAACGATCTGAGATAGCCGAGCCTCTGCCGGAGACGCTATTTGCCAAAAACTTGCGCGGCGATCTTGCCGCGCATCAATCGCGCGGTAGGCAGTTGAATGTCGTACTTTGGGTGATCCTCGTATTAGGCCTCGCCTATTACTTTGGCGTCGGCGGCTTTCCGATGGGGCATTTCAAAGGCGATGGCACGTCGATGGCCATCGGTGCTCGCCAGATCGTCGAGCAGGGCTGGGATGGCCCCCGCATCGATTACGGCCGACAAACGCGCCCCGGCGTTTTTTGGATGTTGATCTTCCTGCGCCGCTTGACCGGGGCCGATACCTATATTCTTTTCAGCAGCATCTCGCTTGCGTCCGGTGTGGCGGGGCTGCTTCTTGCCGCCCGATTCGCGGCCCACTTCACGCGATTGCCGGTTCCCCTGTGCGGTATCGGTATCTTGATTCTGTTTCCCGACGCCGTTACCTGGGGTTGCTACCCAAACGGCACGGTGATTGCCGGCTGCTTGGGGCTAACGTCGTTTTGTCTCTTGCTGCCAAGTGAAAAGGTCACCACGCTCAAAGTTGTTTTTGCCGGCATACTCGCCGGCTTGGCCGTTCTCATGCGGGTCGATGCCATCTTGATGAGCGCCGTATTCCTGCCGTTGTTGATTACCGGATGCCCGCGAACGGCCGCGCAGCGCATTGCACTATTGGGCGGTATTGCCGCAGCGATTACGTTTGGCGTACTCTTTATTTCGCACATCAGTCCCTGGGCTATCCTCGGACAAACGAGCAAGGTACTCGGGGCAAGCCATCCTCCAGCCGAGAGCATTTTCATGCGGCTTGCCACCGATGAGGCATTCACCGCTTGTTTGGCCTACTTCCCACTCCTAACCGTCCTATTTATCCTTCTCGGCACCGCGCGGCTCGTCGCCGATCGGCAGTGGAGGATTCTAGCAATCGCCGCAGCGGGCATCGTGCCGATCCTGTTCGTCTACGGCAGCAAGGTCTACGGCAGCCCCCTCTACTTTCTGATCGCGCTGTTTGCCTGTCTCGCGCTTGCCGGCATTCAGGCGATTGCCCAAGCAGGCTCGCTTGCACGGATGGCGCTAGCAACCGTTGCCGGGCTGTTGTTCCTGGTACAGTACCCGATTGGCGTCAACGTCACATTGCGATCGAAGCCTTATTTTCCCGTGGCCGAACCAACGCTCGTCCACCTACTCGACCGCGATCTGTCGAGCGGGCCTATCGCCAAAGTCTCGGTCGGAATCGGCCCCGGCGGCGTCGTTTCCAATACCGAACACATTCGATTTTGCAGCGGTTTGCTATTTCATCCGATGGCGTTACATGCGGTGAAGCAGAAACTTCTCGATGCGTTTGATGCCATGAAGGATTGCATTGGGTCTCACGAGATCGATCGACCGACGCTGCTGGTATATTCGAGCGAGTGGGCCACCTGCACCCAAGTCAATAAGGCCCTCCAAGACCTGGGCTACACGTGCATCGATCGCGTCCACCTGGGGCCGGACGATGTCCCCGGGGATCGCTTCACTTGGAAGCGCGGTGAGAACGCGATCGTACACGTCAACGCGTGGGAGATTTTTGATCCTTGGAAGCATGCCGCTTATTTCGACGACGCTCCCCAGCGAAAACAGTTGATCTACGTCACCGGCGGCGGTCGCGAGCGGAACGCCGTGAAGGAAGGCGGGCACGTAACCAAGGTCGTCTACGAACGCGATGTGCTGCCGTCCGAGTCGGTCTGCGTTTTCGAGATTGGACTGGGCGATGGCCAATAAAGTCGCTCTCTTCCTTCCGAATCTGCGTTTGGGGGGTGCCGAGCGAGTCAACGTCTACCTGGCAAACGGTTTGGTACAACGAGGCTATTCGGTCGATATGGTGTTAATTGATGCCGTGGGCGAGTTTCTTACCGAGCTCGATGCGCGGATTCGCGTCGTTGACTTAAAGTCTCGCCGACTGGTTCGAGCCATCCCCCGATTGGCATCGTATATGCGCAAGGAACGGCCGGCAATCATTCTCTCTGCCTTGGATCACGTCAATGTCGGAGCAATCGTTGCAAAACGAATTTCCAGAACGCGAACGCCCGTCGTGGCCGCCGTCCACGCCACGCGGTCGATGGATGCGAAGAGCAAATCGGGCGTTAAAGAGCGCATTCTGCGAACGTGCATCAACTGGTGCTACCGCCGCGCCGATGCCATTGTGTGCGTCTCGCGCGGGGTGGCCGACGATCTTATCCAGGTCACCGGAGCCGAAGCCAGACGGGTGCGAGTGATTTACAATCCTGTCATTGCCGAAGGACTGCGGCAACGCGCCATGGAACCGCTGGATCACCCCTGGTTTGCTAGCGGGCAACCCTCGGTCGTGGTTGCCATCGGTCGCCTATCCCCTCCAAAGGACTATCCGCTGCTCGTCAGGGCGTTTGCTTTGTTGCGTCGTACCCATGACGTAAGATTGATGATTGTAGGAGAAGGACCGGAACGAGGGCGAATCGAAGCCGTGATTGCAGAACTGGGACTTAGCGACTGTGTGGCACTGCCGGGCTTTCGCCCGAATCCGTATGCGTACCTCTCTCGGGCCGCGCTGTTTGTCCTTTCGTCGGCATGGGAGGCACTGCCTACCGTGTTGATCGAGGCCTTGGCCATTGGCACCCCCGTGGTGGCGACGGACTGTAAGAATGGGCCCCGCGAAATTTTGCACGACGGCAAATATGGTCCGCTGGTGCTCGTGGGAGATCCCTTGGCGTTGTCCGAGGCAATGGCGGCCGCGCTGGCGGCCCCGCGTCGCGAAGTACCGGAAGAAGTTTTACGACCCTATACCCTGGATTATGCCTTGGACGAGTACTGCCGATTGATTGCCGAGGTGACCCATGGGTGAGTTTGCCGTCTTCTGGATTTGCTTGATGTTCGGCTTCCTGCCCTTCGAGATGATGGGATACCTCGGCAGTAGTCTGCTCTCGGTTGCTAAATTGCTCGGCATCGGCGCGTTGATCGCCGGGGCGATGGCCTTCTTGAGCGGTCATCCGATCCGCTCCTTGCCGCCGACCTTGATGGTCCGCATCGCTTTATGGGTTTGGGTCGCCATGAGTATGGGATGGTCTTTGGATCAGGGGATGACTTGGGATGACATCCTGCGTCAGTCGAACTTGCTAGTGTTTTCGATTTTGATATGGGAATTTGCCACGACCTACGGTCGGCTTCTCTGGCTTTATCGTGCGCTGCTGGTGGGGATGCTCGTACCGCTGGCAATGCAGTTCAGTTCGTACCGGCTCAGCGAAGGGTCGGCGGCCGCCGCCGAGGAGCGGTTTTCAGGCGGAGGACACGATGCCAACTACCTGGCCCTGATGTTCGGAGTGTCGATCGTCGTTGCGGGTTACCTTTCGGCAAGCAAGCTGCCGCTTGACCGTTACTTGCGATGGGCCTATTGGACATTCCTGGTCTTGTTGATCGTCGGAATGGGGCTAACTGGATCGCGGGCTGGTTTTGTCTGTCTCTTTATTGCCCTCGGCTTTGGCGGACTTGCGGCAGGCGTCTCGTTTCGGAAACTTCTCCAACTTGGCAAATATGCCGTGCCAATATTGGGTGCCGCCGTGGCCTTTTATAAAATAGTGCCCGCCATCTTGCAGAGTCGTCTGACCGAAGTGCAACTGGATTCTGGCACCTTTGGTCTTCGCTGGGGTTATTGGGTGCGAGGGCTTACGATTAGTTGGATTAACTACCCTTTGACGGGCGTCGGTGCGGGGGCCTATCAGCCGGCGACGACTCGGTTGTCGGGAATCAAGACGGGGGTGGCGCACAACATCCTTATCTCAGTCCTCGTGGAATTGGGAGTAGTCGGTTTCGTGTTGTTCGTCACATTTCTCTATTTGACCGTACGAGCTGCGGGACGCATGCCGTGGCGCGAAAAAATGCTTGCCTGGGGCGTGCTGGCCGTCTGGTTCGTTGGATCGTTATCGGCCGGGTCGCAGCACGAAAAGCTCGGATGGTTCATCCAGACGATGGTCCTTGCTCAAGCGGCCATTTGCATCCAGCCACGGACGGCCAAACGACATTCGCCCTATCCTAACCGCGGCGCACCGATGATTCGCGGCCCGTTGCGTCCACGACTTGGACCTCCCTAATTGATGCAAGCACATCTACAGCCCGCTCCACGTCGCGATCGCGCATGGATGATGATTTCAGCCTTCCTCATTTGCCTGCATTTGGCAAAGTGTGGGCTGTTCATCGCTGTCGGTCAGCCACCCATGGTCGGCGACGCAAGGCATTATTGGGGCGATGGCGAACGTATGGCCGCAGGCGATTGGTTGATGGTTCAGGGCGACGTGGAAACGATTCGTACGCCCGGCTATCCGTTTTTCCTGGCATTGTTCCAAGTTGTGTTTGGAAGCCACTCCCTGATCGCTGCTTCGGTGAGTCAGCAACTTATGGTATTTGTAACGGCAATTACCTCCGCATGGATATGCGTGCGGGTCAGCGGCTCGCGATGGGGTGGCGTACTCGGACTATCGCTCGGGCTGTTTTGCATTTCGCAGAACTCCCTGGCGGACTATTTGCTCAGCGACACGCTTTTCACACTGCTTTTGACGCTGGCGGTCGCCGCCTTCGTCGCCTGGCTCGATCGGCCGTCGATAAATTCCGCCGTTGCCATCGGTTTGTTGGTGGGACTGGCCACGCTCGTGCGTCCGATCGCTCAGTTTGCCGGGGGGCCGATTATTTTGACGATGGCTTTTCACGGGTGGAAGCAATTGCGTCCCCGGCGATTGCTGCTCCACGTCGCCGCGCTGCTCGTCGTTTTGATGGCGGTACTTGGCCCCTGGTACGCGCGCAATTATC
>JANXOJ010000287.1 GCA_025353625.1 Planctomycetota bacterium
CATCGGCACGGCCAACGGCAGCGGAACCTTCTCCGGCACGATTACCAGCGGCCCGACGTTGAACGTCTACAAAAGCGGCAGCGGCATGCAAGTCCTAGGCGGCGCAAACAACTACAGCGGCAGCACGACGATGGGTGCCGGCGTACTCGTTGTCGATAACGCCCAAGCCCTCGGCACCAGCGGCAACATCGCGTTCGCCGGCGGAACGCTCCGCTACACGGCCAATAGCACGGCAGCCGCCTCGCAAGATTATTCCAGCCGCTTCATCGGCAGCAACCAGGCAATAACCATCGACAGCAACGGCCAAACCGTCGTCTTCAACGGTGCCATCGCCGCGTCCAACATCGCCGGGCTGACGAAACTCGGCATCGGCACGCTCGTACTCTCCGATAGCAACGCCTTCCTAGGGCCTGCCATCGTGCAAGCCGGCACGCTCACCCTAGCCGACCTTGGCGCACTTAAGTCGGGCGTCAGCCTAACGATCGCAGCCGGGGCCACACTCGCCTTCGATAGTCAAGCCGGTGCCGCCGCATTTGCCGAATCCGAACCTATCCCGCCTGCGGCCACGACCGCCGTGCCGGAGCCTGGCACGTTCGCATTGGCCCTCGCGGCCCTGCTGAGTCTGGCCGCACGCACTTCTTCTCAAAAGAAGCGGAACCGCCTAGGCCCAATGAATAGGATAGACGCAGTGAACGCGGTGGAGAAGAGTCGGTATTAAACCATCTTCAGGTATTTAGGACGTCTCTTTTTCGCCGTCGTGTGCCGCGTCGCGGCTCTACCCGGCTTCCGGTTAAGGCGTCGCCGTTAGCGCGGCGAAGGGGTGCGTTGGGGATAAAAACCGCCGGCCGTGCTCCACGCACGGCTATTCCAATGAAACTCTACGCGGTTGTTTCAAAGGCATCCCATTTGAGTTACGATGTAGCGCATGAACAAACTCAGCCAAGAAATCAGCCCCTATCTCCTCCAACATGCCGACAATCCGGTCGACTGGCAACCTTGGGGGCCGGAAGCCTTGGAGCAATCGAAATCGCAACAGAAGCCGATCTTTCTTTCCATCGGCTACTCGGCTTGCCATTGGTGCCACGTGATGGCCCACGAAAGTTTTGAGAACGCCGAAATCGCCGAACTGCTCAACCGCGATTTCATCAGCATCAAGGTCGATCGCGAGGAGCGGCCCGACCTCGACCACATCTATATGGAGGCGGTCCAAGCGATGACCGGGCAAGGGGGGTGGCCGATGTCGGTCTTCTTGACGCCGGATCAAAAGCCGTTTTTCGGCGGCACCTATTGGCCGCC
The DNA here is from genome assembly GCA_025353625.1 of Planctomycetota bacterium. Taxonomy (GTDB): domain Bacteria; phylum Planctomycetota; class Planctomycetia; order Pirellulales; family Thermoguttaceae; genus JANXQG01. The sequence continues at coordinate 1,297 of JANXOJ010000287.1, forward strand.
TCGCAGTCGCGGCGGTATGGCCGGTTTCGGACAGGTGCTGAAGGCGATGGCCGCCACATGGCACGAGCGGCGCGACGAAGTCCTGCAACAGGCCGAGCAGGCTGCACAGTACCTCCAAAGTGAGCGCGTTCTCGGCGATCGCAATGCCGTACTGACCGAGGCCCCCTTGCTTGCGGCGGAGGCAGCCGCGACCCATGCGTTCGATTCCCAGCTCGGCGGCTTCGGCGGTGCCCCCAAGTTTCCCCACGCCACCGATCTCAAATTGCTCTTGCGCCGCTGGCGGAAGTCGGGCAATGCGGCGTTGCTGGAGATGGTGACGGTTACGCTCGACCGCATGGCCGGCGGAGGGATTTACGATCAACTCGGCGGCGGGTTCCACCGCTATACCGTCGATGCCGCGTGGCTGGTGCCGCACTTCGAGAAGATGCTCTACGACAACGCCATGCTTGCGGGCTGTTATCTCGATGCTTGGCAAGCAACGCGGAACGAGGGCTACGCCCGCGTCGTTCGCGCAACGCTCGACTACGTCCTTCGCGACATGACCGACCCGTTGGGCGGTTTCCACAGTGCGGAAGACGCCGACAGTGAGGGCGAAGAGGGCAAGTTCTACGTCTGGACGCCCGACGAGATCGCACGGATCATCGGCCCCGAGCGATCCACCGCCTTCTGCTACGTCTACGATGTTTCCAAAACCGGCAACTTTGAAGGCCGCAACATTCTGCACCTTCCCAAGCCGCTTGCCGTGTGTGCGAAGATTCTCGGTCGCGAGCTGCAATCGCTGGAAGCCGATATCGCGGCCGATCGATTGCGTTTGCTCGACGCCCGTGCGAATCGCATTCGCCCCGGTCTGGACGATAAGGTGCTGGTAAGTTGGAACGGGCTGGCGATCGACGCCCTAGCCCGAGCGGGCGCGATGCTCGACGAGCCGCGCTATCGCGCGGCGGCGGCCAAGGCGGCCGACTTCCTGTTGATTGCGCTCCGCGACGAGCGGGGGCGGCTCATGCACTGCTGGCGAGCAGGCCAAGCAAAACACGACGCATTCTTGGACGATTACGCCAGCCTTGCCAACGCCCTGGTCGCGCTTTTTGAAACGCAGACCGAGGCCCGTTGGCTCGACGAAGCCTGCACCCTGGCCGACGCGATCTTGGCGCGGTTCGCCGATGCGGAGGCCGGAGGCTTTTTCTATACGGCCATCGATCACGAGCCGCTGATTGCACGTAAAAAAGACCTTTGGGATAGCCCCCTGCCCAGCAGCACCGGCCTGGCCGCGACGGCACTCCTGCGGCTAGCGCGGCATACGGGTCGCGACGATTATCGCCGCGCCGCCGAGGACGCCTTGCGGGCCGGCGTCGCCTGGATGGAACACGCATCGCTCGGTGCCGGGCAATTGCTGCTGACGCTGGATGACTGGCTCAGCGAGGGTTAGGAAGCCATGCTCGGGACAAAAAGGGGCGAAACCATTTACCTCGACAAAGATCGGCGGTGCGCCGGCCGCACGCTGGTCGGCCTACGTTCACCCGATGCCCGAAGAGGCGGAATGGGCCGCCATTCGCCGCGGTAACCAGACCGGTCTGCCCTACGGCGAGTCCCGCCGGGTCGATCGTCCGTGCGGAAAATTGAATCTTGACTCGCCCATCCGACCGCGTGGAAGGCCACGAAAAGAGGTTCGCGACAACAAATCGTTTTGGGGCAGAACCGGGGACGCCGCTAGTTATTTCCACGCGGACACCTTGGAATCGTTTTGGGTCGTCCTTCGCTACGAAGTGTGTGCATCAAGCCAAGACGTTTCGCTTCGAGTTTCTGCCGGCACTCGTCCCCGTAGGGCCTGTTCCTTATCGTGCATGTTTGCAGTCCCTCCGCCTCCTTTTCCATCAGCGGGACGTTCAACCGCGCCATCCCGTTGCGGGGACGGAAATCAGTGGTGTCCCCTGGTATGCCGTTCCCTATGGAAGCTTTTCTGCCCTATCGAAAGTCAGTCCAAAAATCGCCAAGTGGCGGCCTCGAAACAGTAGACCCATTTGGCAAATGGCGGCACGGCGTACCAATACAGGACTGGGCGGTCTGACTGCCTATCTGGAATGTATTCAAAACGGCCACCACAACAACAGTATTTAGCTCGCGGAATGGAACTCAGATAATTGGGCACGAGTTCCTCAAGGCAAAGTGGGTACTGTCCATTCTCGCGACGATATGCCACACAAGCCTGAGCGATGCTGTTGCCATTCATGGTAGCAATGGCTTTTTGCAATTCAAAGTTCACGAGAACCAGGAGCATCGTGAAGATCGGTATCAATACGCGGATTACGGCGATCTTGGCCCCGACGTCTCTTGGCAACGGCTTTATTACGCAAAGCACAGCCCATATCGGGCAAAGGTAAACCGTAATTG
>JANXOJ010000120.1 GCA_025353625.1 Planctomycetota bacterium
TAGTGTGCGGCGGCTTCCGCAACGCGACCGCGACGCAGCAACAACTCGGCCAACGTTTTTTGGCCCAGAAAGTAATCGGGGCGAATCTGTACGGTCGTTTCATAGTCGGCAATTGCCTCGTCCAAGCGGCCTTGTGCGGCCTTTGCATCGCCCCGATTGGCATAGGCCAAGGAAAGACTCGGATCGAGCGTCAACGCCTTCTGTGCGTAAATCGCCGCTTCCTCATATTTCTTGCTTTCGATGAGCGTGCCCGCCAAGTTGTTCAGAACGATGGGATTCGCCGGAGTGCAGGCTACGGTCCGCCGCCATAGGGTTTCGCTATCGTGCCAGTAGGACACTTGCTGCCAGCCGGTACACAGCAACACAACGAGACCGACCGAGGCGATAGCCGCGACGAGGCGTCGGTGCCGAAAGATCGGCAGCCATGCGATGGCGATGACGAGGCCCATCTGCGGTAGGTAGGTGAAACGGTCGGCCAGCCCTTGACCGCCCACCTGAACCAAGCCAATCACTGGCACGAACGTGCCGAGATACCACAGCCAGCCCACCAACACGGCAGGGCACTTTCTGCGCAACGCGAAAGCCCAAGCCGTGATGCCAATCAACAGCGCCAACGCCGCGATTGCCTGCCAGACCTGCTGGTGCGAGCCTCGATGAGGATAAAAAACCGCCAAGTCGTGCGGAAAGAAAAACATTCCCAAGTAGGCTACATAGGAGATCGAGACGTTGAGCAGCCGAGCTGCCATGCCCATTTGTTCCAGCGCGATCACGGTGCCGCCCTGCGCCCAAACCGCGAGCAGCGATGACGAGACCGATATCGCCAGAAGCGGCAACTTTTCAAGAACGAGGATCGCAGCCCGGCGGCTTCCCGTGCCCTGGGAGAATCTTTCCAACGGCCAATAGTCGAGTAGCAGCAGCAGCATCGGCAGCGTAACGAGCATTGCTTTCGACATCAGGCCCAGGCAAAATAGCGCGACGACCAGCAGATAACGCACGCCGGAGAAGGGCCGCTTGGCATAGGCAACATAGGCCCAGAGCGTAAGCGTAAAAAAGAGCCCGCTCAGGACGTCTTTGCGCTCGGCAACCCAGGCGACCGATTCCGCCCGCAACGGATGGACCGCGAACAGCATGGCGACCGCCGCACAGCGCCATAGCGGGAGCATGCAGCTTCGCAAGGTGCAGTAGAATACCATCGACGCCAAAGCGTGCAGGATGAGCGAAACCAGATGGTGCCCCCACGGCGCGGTGCCAAACAGTAGGCAATCGACCATGTGCGAAACCCAGGTGATCGGGTGCCAATGGCCGAAATAGCGATGCGTGAAGGCCCATCCCACGCCCGAGGCGGTAACCCCTCGGTGTACGTGAGGATTGTTGACGACATAGTCGTGGTCGTCGAAGTTGACGAAGTCGTGCGTGAGCGTCTGGCCGAAGACCAAGGGTATCGCGACGAGCAGCATTGCCGCGACCAGGGCGTCCGTTCGAGTAAACCATCGCAAAGAGCGTAGCTGCCTGGAGTCATTCATCTTTTGCAAAAATCCAGACGCACACCGCGCGAAACCACCCTACCGAGTCCGTCTTCGCAGCGATATCGCCACGGCTGCTGCCGCCAGGAGAGCCAACGTCCCCGGCTCCGGCACGGCGGATGGCCCTGCGGTTAGCCCTGCGGCAACCGCTGCGGACGGCGGCGAGGGATCGAAGATCAGCGTGCCGCCACCGGCAACGGTCAGGCTCGATCCATCCAGCAGCGCACCGGTGGCGGCTAGGTACAGCGTGCCGTTGTTGATCGTCGTCCCACCCGTAAAGCTACCGCTGCCGCTTAAAATCAGCGTGCCGCTGCCGGTTTTTGAGAGGCTGCCAATCCCCAGCACGCGGCCGGTGATTTGCAAATTGCCTGCCGCATCGTTGACGGCCGTATTGCTCTCCAGATCGAGCGCGGCGGCAATCGTGTGGCTGCCGTGCAAGACATCGATCTGGGAATTGGCGGCCGTGGTCTGCAAGGTTAGCGTGCCGCTGCCGGAGAGCGTGTAGCCGGCCGTATTGTCCAGGACAATCGAGCCGTAGGTGGTGGGCCGATCGACCGTCACCGTGCGCGGGGCGGTAATCGCCGAGCCGAACGTGGCCGCGTCGCCGATGCCGTTGGGCAATCCGCCGCTCCAATTGCCCCCCACGGAAGATACTCCGCTGGCATCGACGTTCCATCCCCCCGATCCGCCCAAAATGGCCGTCAAAATCAGCGAGTTCCCCACATACGAAG
>JANXOJ010000541.1 GCA_025353625.1 Planctomycetota bacterium
GAAAAACCATTCCGCCTGGAGCTATCCGCGCTGTTCGTGGCACACTCAGAATCTAATATAATTGCCCCAACGTGTCAATGATTGGACTTATCCCCTTTTCCGACCCTCGGGCTGTCCCACCGCCAGGAATATGGCGGTGCCAATCCCCCGATTCCGCCACGCCTTGCTTCATTGCTTTCCCCTCAATTTCAGCCTCGCTGAATTCGACGACGGCAATCTGCGGCTCACGGTCACGCGCATACATCAGGAAGCGAAAGCGTGCTTCCTCAAACGGCGAGGGAACATCAACCTGAACAGAGTGCGTCATTACAAACAACCTCGAAACGGTCCCAGGATGAAGTGATCGCCTTCCCTCGAACGCGATGTGCCCTTGGGGGTTGCCTTGTTTAATCCAATCTTCGCCTGCAACGGTTGGACGGTCTTCGGTTTGCAATACAACAAATACATCTTGGGCCGTAGCGGTGCCTGAGTTGTGGATACGAGCCTCATAACTTACGTCCGCCCGATTACCTGCTGCTTTCCAACTCACGCCAACTTCAACCCAGAGATGCGAATAGGTGTGCGGGAAAAACAGATGCCGAAGCAACGCGGGGCTGGGGATTACGAAGTCGTCGCCAGCGCGAATGTAATAGGGCTTGTTCGTCAGGTGTTCGGTGCGGTGTGGCTTGAAGGGACTTTCAGGGATCAGGCAGACGACGAATCCTGCTCCGCTCGTCGAACTCGGATCAGGATAAGATTCAATGTCCACATTCAGCACGGGCGGATCGGTGGACTGATGGTGCAATTGCATCAAGCGAGTTTTCAGCGCATTCGGGTCGGGAACTAGGCTGAGGGCCGAAGCACAATCGACGCCCGTGGTCGGGTCTTTACGTGCGTCAATGCCCCAAATCAGTACGCCGCCCTCAGTGTTTGCGAAGCCTGCCAGTGCCTTGCTCCAAATCTCTTTGATCTTGGGGTCGGGTGGCAGGGGACTAGCCCCTTTGAAGTCCAGCCATTCCTCCTCGAACGTCGGCGGCGACGAGTTCACCATGCCTTGCAGAAAGCCGACGCCGCCTGCTTTGATCTGGTCGAAGAGGACGTGTGCTGACGAAGATCGTCCGTTCATGGGAGGTTCCTGCGGTCAATTACAAGCTGCCATCTCTTACCCAAGATGAAAAGAACAATGGCGACGGTCGTAGCGACGTTCACAGTGATTAGCGCAGCGACGATGGGCCACGGCCTAGTCAAGAACCAACCAAGTCGTGATTTCCGAACTATTGGCGGGGGCGGGAACGTGACGATTCCGCGAGGGCGACCTGTCAGCGGGTCAATCTCTATCTCACGGTTAATGTCACCGAGGTCGTCGTGTGGATCATCGCTCATTTTGGAGAACTCCTTGGGCGGCAAAATGCTTTTCAGGGTACGACTTGCCTTCTCTTCCAGTCGTCCCATGAAGGCGTCGTCGCCAAGCGGGCGGGCGGTGCGACTGTGTCGGCGTATATCCCGGAGATCGTCTTCCGATTCGGCGCTTCTTAGTGTAGTGTCTTGTAAATAACGATGCTTACCAAAGCCACTGTAGGGAGCGCCCGCCGTGGCGTTCCCTACAGTCTGCGTTTTCGCCAGGATAAGACACGATCTGTTTGAGACACTACATTAGGAACATCTTCCAGTCGTCGATCATCGCCAACAAGGGCGCAACTTGGACCAACCGATTATCCTGCCCGGATAGGTGCGCGCCGGCGCTGCTCCACGGCCAATTGCCGGCGCTTGGCACCCGTTGTGCCCGCACCGGGTTTAGTTCCACATATCGCGCGGCGGCCAGCAAGTAAGGCTCGTCCATCACAAACGAGGCAAAACGCCCTTGCCCGAGGTATCCGCGCCATTTCTCGCGAAAGTTGATTCGCCGCGAGTAACGGCGGCGAGCCTCGGCGACGGCCCTCCGCAAACCCTCTTCGGACGAGGGGACCGCGATTAAATTAAGTGATGTGTCCCCGGAATTCCGGCATCTGGCCGGAAGGCCGCAGCCACGATTTGTCCCGTGGAATGAGGGGCACTCACTGGACCGGTGCTGTCGCGGATTGCTGCCCTTGCTCCTCCGGTTGCTTGAGGCGAATCAGGGTCCGTGGCTCCTGGCGGTCGGCACCGAAATGTACAAGGATGGGCACCTCGTCGTTGGTGAGATTGTATAGTCCCGTCTCAACGACTAAGAGGTTGTTCCCCTCGACCTTGATTGCCACGCGCTGCGTCTCCTTATCGACGGCACCCACGACGGGATAGACTTTGTCGGCGAGCGAATCCTGGAGATTACCGCGAATGACTCCTTCCTTGTTGACGGCGAGTTGGACGACCTTGTCCGTCTGCGTCTGCGTCGGTTCGGCGATTATCGCGTAGACTCCCAACGGCAACCACTCCTCGTTTTGCGGAGCCTTGCCGGCATCGGCGATATGCCCGGCCTGGTCGTAATACTGCTCGGCGGTTGCAACGGGTTGATCTCCATAATAGACCGTTCCGTCTTCGTAGTTCACGTTGCCGCCGTAATCGTAGTAGGCACCCTCGCCGCTGCAACCGCAGTAGCTGCCTGCCGTGCCCCAACCCCTAGTGGCCCATGCCGTGGCTGCAACCGCCCATTTGCCGGGCCACCACGCACCTGGATAGCGTCCGTACCAGCCCGGCGTGAAGGCACCCCAGCCTCGGTAAGCGCCATTGACGGCGTTCCAG
>JANXOJ010000578.1 GCA_025353625.1 Planctomycetota bacterium
CAACGTCTCGTGCAGGACGCGTTCGAAGACGGCGTAATCCGGCTCTTTGTGGAATATCCGCGCCCGCGCGTTGGCGCGGTTCAGCACGTGAAAAATCGTACCACCAGGTGCAAGGCGTGCGGTTCGAGGCATGTTTGCAGGCTACCACGATTTCCTTTCCGTGTCAACAATGGGACTTATCCCCTTTTTCTCCCGGCGTCGTCCCAACGCTGCCGCGTGACCTGGCCGGCCGGATCGATCGTCTCGAAGGCCTCGCCCCGATCATTGTAGTGCGTGACGCTCACCAGCACCGTGTCGCTGGGCGAGGGCGCCGTGCTGGGCCGCGTCAGACTGTCGGCGTTGTCGGCGGTGCCGTAGTCGGCCGTCGTGGCCACCCGGCCCACACCGTCGGGATAGAGAGTCACAAAGCCGATGCGGGCCGGCCGATCGCTTTCTTTGAATCACCAAAGGCTTTGCGCTCGTCCCTACTATATTGAATTGCTCAAACACTCGGCGTGCCGGCCTAAAGAAAGCTACCCTCCCAAGTTGTATTGCCACGGTCATCGATGAATAAGTGAATACAGAACCCATCACGAACGTCAAAGTAGTTGTCCTCCGAAGTGCTATCTTGTAACGATAACGGGACTGACTGATTAACCCAAGGATATGGAAACTGCGGAATCGCGTTAACGCCGCCAAAACTAGCGACTAATCGCCCCTTCGCGTTGCCACTCTCCACACCGAAAGCATACGGAGCCCCACCAATCTTCATGCCAGGATATCGCAGGAGTGCGCTCAATGTTGCGTTTGCCATGAAATCATTCTGGGGAAGCAATTGATTCGGCACGGAACGGCGAACTTCTTCAATCCGAGATTCGTCCAAGAAGTCCAGAGAGCGAAAACGGACCCCATAACGATTTGGCACTGTAAATGGTGGAGGCGGAATATCGCTTTCTTGGATAAGATCATTGAGCGATATTGGATACCACTCAACCAATAATGCATCTTGGCTATCGCATGGATCCGGTATCAGTTTATTGGTAAGAAACGAACGGAAGGCGCGAATAAAAACAAGTAGAATATCGCCGGGCAGACCGGAAATATA
>JANXOJ010000632.1 GCA_025353625.1 Planctomycetota bacterium
CAAATTCCTTGAGCGGTACGCCCCCCAGCCCGCGAATGGAAACCGATTCCGGGGTAGATGCCGGCAGCAGCAGCGACAGCCGCCGCGTTTTGGCGTCCTCGACGTTGTAAATCAGTTCGTAGTGCGCGGTTAGCCCTACCGGCAAAATCTGAAAGAAGGCGAAGCTGCGGGCCGTCAGCCGGGCCGGCGTGCGATCGATGGCCAGCGTTGCCTTGCTGCCGGGGCTTTCGTAGCGATAGGCCAAACTTGTAGCCGTTTGGGCGAGGCCGAAGCGGGCTTTTTCCGGCTCCGTCAAGGGAACGAGCCGGTCGAGTTTGTCGCCGCGTGCGATGAGGTCGTCATCCACGGAAACGGCTACCGCGCCTTCGTCCCGCTCCGCGCCCACAACGGCGAACATGGGGAACTCCAGCGACCGCGTCTTCCACTCGCTCAGCCAGCCCGGCGGCGTATGCTCGGCGCGAAAGTTGACGACGTAGACCTTCCCCGGCACGATGCCTTGCGGCACCTTGACGTGGACGCGGCCAGGCTTGCCCTCGATGTTGTAGCGTTCGATGACGAGCGGCGCGTTGGGTTGACCGTTGGGGCCGATCCCGGTCACTTCGGCCACTTGCCACAGCGGCGGGACGGTAAAATCGAAACTGAAACGCTTCTCGGCGTCGGCCAAAAGGGCGAAGCCGCCGCGGACTTCGCAGCCCTTCTCCTTGACGGTGAGCAAAAGATTCGTCGTCACCGCCAGCGCGGCCTTGGCGCGAGTGAATTCGGCAGAAAGTTCATACCCGATTTGCGGGGCATAGTAGGCAGCCACCGCGCGGAGCGGCACCGCTCCCGATTCAGGCCGCAGGAGCGTTGCCGGCAAGACTGGGTTCAAAACGGCCGTATCGATGCCGATCAGTTCTTTTGGATCGAGCGATTCGGCCTTAAACTGTTCTTCCACCAACAGCCCCAGCACGCTGACTTGCGACACCACGTCGAGGAATTCCAGCCGAGGAAGGTGCCACTGCTTCAAAGGGGCCGGCGTGCGAATGGCGGCAACGTTCAGCACTACCGTTTCCGTCGTCGTCTCGCGCAGCCGCACATTGGCGATCCGCTGCTTGGCTTGCGTCTCGATATCCCAGCGAGCGAGAAGCGGCGATGTGATTTCCGTGACTTCAAAGCCTTCCGGCACGACAAAGCGGAAGCGATCGACGGCCTTATGCAGCACGACGCACGTCGCGGTGGCGTGGATCTTTTCGTAGGCCTCGGTCACCTCGTCGATTAACACGCACCGCGCGGCAACCGCTTGCTCGGTTTTTTGCAAATGGCTATTGAGCGACATCATAATGGTCGAATCGCCCACGCGAGGCAGCAACTCAAAGCGGGTGACGGCCGCTTTTTTATCGACGACGCGGGAGACGACGTCCGCGCCGCCCTTGATTTCAACATCGCCCGGTGCGGTCAGCTTCCAACGACCAACCGGGGCCGAGGCCAGCCGGAAGTTGAGGATTTGCTGCGCGGCGGTGGTTTCCAACGCGGCGACCAGATTGAGCACCAGCTTGTGGCGGCCAACGCCCGACACGAGCAGATTGAGGCGTCCGCTCGGGTCGCGGCCAATCGGCGCGTCGCGGTCATCGAGCTTGGCGGACATCAGGCCAACGCCCGCCAAATCGAGCGGCAGGGCCTGCATCCCTTCGCCGAGAACTTCAATCGCCAAGGTGCCTTGCAAACGGGCACGTTGATTTTCGATGGTTATTTCGTAGTCCGACGACACCGTCACGGCCGCATGGGGCAGCGTGGTCTCCGGCGTTTTTTTCGCCTTCTTGACCAGTGCATCGTACTGCTCGCGGGAAAGCAGCACCCGTTGCGGGGCGTTATCGAGCAGCACCTTGAGCTCGGCATAGGGAACGAATATTTCGCGAGTCTTGGCGGGTGCCGCCGCCGGATCATCGGCCCGAACCGCGCCGCACAGTGCAAACGCAAGTAGGGCGGCGCTCAGCGCAGCACTCACCGACCATTTTTCCGAACGACTACGCTGGTTCCCACACATTGCAAGGAAACCGGCACCATTCAGCACTCCGCTTCGCGTCGTTACGTTACTCATGGCTACCTCCTTCGATCGTCGGTTCCACCGGCGGCAAAACCGGGGTCGCAACGGGCTTCGTCGTCCAATT
>JANXOJ010000306.1 GCA_025353625.1 Planctomycetota bacterium
GTTCAACTCCTCCCCCGGTTGCGCACCCGTCACCGAACCAACGCGGTCACCGGATGGCTTGCGCCATTCCGCTTATATGGAGCAAATCCGAACCATGAAAGCGGAAAGGCGCAAGCCTTCCGGTGTCTCTGCCACATCCCATATTGCTACATTGTCCTCGCAACACGAAACCCTATGATGTAGTTGAGGCGGCCGCCCGGGGCGCTCCTGTTGCGCTTGGCCGAACGATCATAGTTCGCCCCGATGTTCCAGGAACCGCCGCGCAGGACGCGGTCGGCTCCGGAGCCTGGGCCAGATGGGTCGTCTACGTGGCTTGCGGCGTAGTACTTCACATTGATCCAGTCGGCGCACCACTGCCACACGTTCCCATACATGTCATACAATCCCCATGGGCTGGCTCGCCTTCCGCCTACCGCGTGTGATCGCCCACCTGAATTGTTGCCGAACCATGCGTAGTCGGGAAGCAGGTTCTCGGCGGCCTTCTTCTCATCCGAGGCAGCACTGAAGAAATACCTACCCGTGCTCCCTGCACGGCACGCATACTCCCACTGCGCTTCCGATGGCAACCGATATCGCGCCGACTTCTCCTCGGACAACTCCGACAGCCGCGAGCAAAACTCACCCGCGTCCTGCCAGGAGACCGTTTCCACGGGAAATCGCTTCGTCTCCTGCCCGGCGACCTTGTCTTTGTACTTGCCGGTGGCCGAGAACTGGCTGGGGCTGGTGCCCATCACCTTTTGGTATTCTTCCTGCGTCACTGGGTACATTCCCAGGTAGAACGGTCGCGTGATCCGCACATGGTGCTGCGGCCCCTCACTCGGCACCCAATCCAAATACCACTTGTCGTCTTTGGGCGCGGTCTTCAACTCCTCATCAATCAGCTCCTGGGGCGAGCCCATCTCGAACTCGCCCGGCGGGATGAGAATCAGCTTCATGCCGATCGAATTGGTGACCACGACCGGCACGCCCAGATACTTGGCCCAGGCAGCTTGGTGCTCCTTGGCTTTGGCGGCGTCGAAGGGGGCGACGGCAGGCGGCGGCGTGCCGGGCGGAAGTTTCCATTTGCCGTCGGGACCGATGAAGCTCGGCACCTTCACTGCCTGCCACTCGCCCGGAAGGCGAGGGGAGACGTTTGCCTTCGCCACGCTTGGTTTCCCGTCCTCATCCTTGGGTGTGACGTCCTTGCCGTTGACATCGACCTTCGTACCATCGGCGGCCTTGATTATGGTTTCGGTGCCGTCCGGGTGTCGCACGCGGACGATCACCGCCCAGGCAATCATCCCCACGACCGCCAGCAATCCCAGGCCGATGCCCGCGACGAGCAGTTTCTTCCTCCGCGCGAGCACCCCGGGGTTTGCACGGCCCCTTCGGCTGCTGGTTTCCTCGACGGCTATGTGCCGCGAGAGGGTCGCGCCCACACCACGCTCGACCTGCTTCCTGGCAGCCGTCGCCAGCGCGCTCGTAGTCCCGCCTTCAGGCGGAATCCCCCCATAATCTTCGCCTTCGGGTGGTATCCCACCTAACCTTCCGCCTAAAGGCGGTACTACGAGCGCCGGTTGAAAAGCGGCGGTGGGCTCGTCGCCAGGCGATGTGGCAGAGGTCGATCGCTTGCCGACGTATGGTTCCAGGGCATCAATAACGTCGTTCATGGTTTGGAATCTTTCCAGGGGTTCCTTGGCGACCATCTTTTGGTATGCGGCGTCCAGTGGTGGCGGCACGTCGGGACGCTGTTTGCAAAGCGACGGGATGGGCGCCTCGCGGTGGGACATGAGAACCTGCATCATCGTTTCGCACTTGTACGGCACGCGGCCCGTCAGCAACCGATACAACGTGCAGCCCAACGCATAAATGTCGGCCCGTGCGTCGGTGCGGTGCGTGTCGAGGGCCTGCTCGGGGGCCATGTAGTCGCAGGTGCCCATCAACTGGCCGGAACTGGTCAGACGGTCTTGCTCGGAGTCCTCCGCCAAGCGGGTGAACGAGGCCAAACCCATGTCGAGGATCTTGACCGTTCCCTTCTTGTCCGCGAGCAAGTTGCTGGGCTTGATGTCGCGATGCACGATGCCCTGCTCGTGCGCATAGTGCAGCCCGCGAGCAGCCTGAACGACGTAATCCACCGCCTGGGCAATCGACAGCGGTCCTCGTTCCTTCACGATGGCCGCCAGATCCTTGCCCTCCACGTACTCCATGACGAGGTAATGCACGCCTTCGTGCTCGCTGGCGTCGTGGGCTTGCACGATATTGGAATGATTGAGCTTGGCGGCGACTTCCACCTCGCGATGGAAGCGTTTGACGGCATCGGGCGAGCCGAGTCCTTTTTTGGCGATCATCTTCACCGCCACCAGTCGCTTCATGCGGCGGTGCCGCGCCTTCAACACGACGCCCATACCGCCCTCGCCGAGCTTGTCCAGCACAACGTATTCGCCGAAGACCAGGCCCTTGGCCTGGCCTTGGCAGACCGCCTCGATCTGATACTTGGTCAGAGTGCCCTGCTGGACGAGGGCTTGGGCGAGTTGCTCGACATCTTTGGGCCGCTTCTCCGGGAGCGACTGTTTGCAAAAAGAGTCGATCTCCTGAGCCGACATAAGGCCGCTATCGGTGAGCCGCTCGATGAATTGCTCGATGGAGATCGCCATAAAAAACCCGCTACCAGACAACTGGGGTGCAAGCAACCGCCTATTGTACTAAGAGCACGAGGAGATCGGAAGTATCCCATTTGCGGGTGTGTGGCCACATTTATGGCAAGCTCCCACAAGCCCGACGCACAAGCGAAGGAGAACGTTCTCCTTCGCTTGCGCGTCAGGCTTGTATTTTGCCGCCAGAAAAGATGGCTGCAACAAAAAGCAGCACCAATATTACAGACCGCCCTGCTCAACAACGACGGCTCTATTACTGATACCGATATTAAAAAAATAACCCATTATTATGGTCTGGCAGTTCCCGCGGTTCTCGGGGAGGCATTTTGCGCCTTGCAGGGCCGCAGCATGACG
>JANXOJ010000684.1 GCA_025353625.1 Planctomycetota bacterium
AATTGGAAAAGCCGAACATCGACCCGAAGGCGTCGTTGCCGATGCGGTTTTGGACGGTGTAACCGCCGTTCTGGCCGAGGTTCGTCAAAGGCAGCGACTTGCCGTTGACGAAAATCTGGTAGTTGTCGGAGGTATAAGCATGCATCGACGCCGTTGTAAACGATGGTCACATTCGTCCACGGCGTCGGCGTGTAGGGGTCGGTTTGGAATGAGCCGGGCCCGTCGCCGCCGCGATTGTTGTAGCTGATCGTTTGCTGCCCGCTGCCTGGGTCGCCCGTTTCGTTCACCAAGACGAACGCCCCGCTGGTCGGCCCGGCCTTCAGGTCAACCATCATCGGGGCTTGATCGGTAAAACCTTCGTACTGATACCAGAACGAAACGGTCGTAACGTCCGTCGACATCTGCGCATCGCCCAAGTCGGCATAGCCGCCTTGAAAGCGCACGGCGCGGGAAGGGTTTGAACCGTCGAGCGTTTGCGTGCTGTTGGGGATGGCAACACCATTGTCGAAAAAAGTAACGCTGCCGACGGCGTCGCCGGGCAGGCTGGCGGCGAACGCGACCGGGCTGCCCACTATTGACGGCTCCTGCCACCTTTTCTCTAACCGCCCTCAACTCGTCGTCTCCAAACCTCGAGCCAGTATTGAGTTGGAGTAGGGCAGTCCGCCGACATGATTGCACATTGTTCCCATACCACGCTATTGCCAATATCGGCGCAGGTTCGCTCGGTTCGTGCCCCTCTGTGCCTATTCGGCTTTGTGGCCTAGCTTCTTGGCTTGGGCGAAGTCCGCCTCCGCTTTCGACTTCTCGCCCTTCTCCGCATAGGCGTCGCCGCGGGCTTTGTATGCAACGCCCAATTTCGGATCGAGTCTGATTGCTTCCGTGAAGTCCGCAATTGCCTTGTCGAAATCGCGCTTTTTCGCGCAGCATTGGCCTCGATAATAATACGCGTGGCCGGATGTCGGAGTTAATCGGATTGCTTCAGAAAAATCAATAAAGGCCTTTTCGTAGTTGCTGCTCTGTGAGAAGGCAGTGCCACGTAGCGAATAGCTATCGGAAATGCCTGGCTGAAGTTGAATAACTTCGGTGGCATCGGCAACCGACTTTCCAAATTCGCCAACGAAATTGTAAGCGATCGAGCGGGACCGATAGGCTTTCGCATACTTCGGATCCAGTTGAATCGCTTTCGTACAATCTGCAATCTCGTCTTTGTAAAGCTGCTTCTTCTCGTAGACCTTCGCCCGCCCTGCGTATGCGGCGGCACTCATCGGCTGGAGCCGAATTGCTGCGGAAAAGTCGGCAAGCGCGTCGTCGATCTTGTCCATCATAAGATACGACCAGCCGCGAGCAATGCGAGGGCGTTCAGATTGCGGTGCCAATCGAATTGCCTCCGAGTAGGCGGCCGCGCTTGCATTGAAATCGTGTGAGACGTAGAGCTTGTCGCCCTTCGTAACGACCTTTACCGCCGGTATCGACTCGTGGGCCATTGAAAGTCGAATGTGAACGAGTTCCTTTCCAAACGCTAGATCGGCGTCGGCCTTGACTTTGTCGCCCTGCATATTATAGGCATCGCGACGGTTGAAGAGTGCCACGATAAGTTGTGGATCGAGGGGTACGGAAAATGTAAAGTCGGGAAGCGGATGCTCGTCGTTGCGGTTCGTTGTAAAGGTAAATGACTCGCCGCTTTTGTATAAGGTCACAAAGGCTGGGTTCAAGTGGATCGCCTCAGTCAACTCGACAACCGCTCGGTCAAGCTCTCGTCGTTCCAGGTACAACTGCCCCAGTGCTAAATGCGAATCCGTCCCCGCAGGTCGCAAGCGAATGCTTTCCCGGAAATCAATAATGGCCTTGTCCTGGTCGCCATGAATTCTGAACTCGCAGCCGCGGCGATAAAAAGTACTCGAATCGGTCGGATCCTGCTGAATGGCGCGGTCGAAGTCCGCATTCGACTTTACAACTTCGCCCTTCAGCCCGAATAATATTCCACGCTCTCGGAACGCCGAAGCACTCGTGGGTTTCTTATTTATTTCCCCGGTATATTTTTCAATGGCCCTGTCAATGCTCGCAATATCATCCAACAGACTCACTGCCGGTGCTCGGCCGCTCCAGGCAGGCTCGATCGTGCTGTCAATGCTCGTAATCACATCCGCCAGATTCACTTTCGCGTCGCTCGACACGTTCTTGTCCGCACCGACCGCAAACCGCAAAATGAATGATAGGGTAACCGTGGCCGTGGCAAGGTATGTTGTATATCGCACGCCGGAACTCCTTCAAAATAAGATTTGTCGATTCAAAGCCATTTTGTATTTCATTCTGTCGCGATTCTTGTAACCGTTCACAGGGGTCTTGCCTAGTCATGCCTGCCTGAACCGCTCAGCGGCAGGCCGACAATTGCTGATCTTGGTCATGGAACTTCCGC
>JANXOJ010000685.1 GCA_025353625.1 Planctomycetota bacterium
AATTGGAAAAGCCGAACATCGACCCGAAGGCGTCGTTGCCGATGCGGTTTTGGACGGTGTAACCGCCGTTCTGGCCGAGGTTCGTCAAAGGCAGCGACTTGCCGTTGACGAAAATCTGGTAGTTGTCGGAGGTATAAGCATCGACGCCGTTGTAAACGATGGTCACATTCGTCCAAGGCATCGGCGTGTAGGGGTCGGTTTGGAACGAGCCGGGCCCATCGCAGACGATAAGGCTATGTTCGCAGTTCTGCAACTCGTCGTCCGCGAAGATCAGGCGATCATGGGGCCCCTTGGGAATCCGCGCACGCAACTCGAAAGGAAGTTGAACCATGCCGCTCGCGCTACCTTCCGTCCAGCCGTTGGAAAGGGTCGGCCTCGAAATAGACCTCGCGACTATTGGCCGAGAAGGCTACTTTGCGAACCGAGCCGATCCGCCGGTCGCCTTCGCGAGCACCGGGGTAGTACCACACCAGTTCGCCGCTGCCGACCTCCCAGACCGTAATTTCGCCGGTATTGTAATCGTGGTAAGGCGAGTAGGCACCGCCCATTGCAACGAACTTGCCGTCGGGGCTAAAGGATCGGCATGCCATGCGGTGCGCTGGGTTCGGGTAGATCAGCCGGTTACCTACCTGCTTGCCGGTGCTCGTGTCGTACACCTCGGCCATCGAATAGGGTTCCCCCGGCCTCGCGCCCTTCAGTACCGATAAGCGCAGACCTAGCTTCCCGTCCGCGCTTCGCTCCAGCGGCGTTTCGGCGACGCTGGTCGTCCGGAGCGCGCGCGATTCGCGAGCAGCCTGCGGCACTTCGTTATCGAAATCGATATCCGCCAGGTTCGGCAAGTCGAATAAGGGTGCCCAACCCGAGCGAGTCACGCGAGTCCACCGCACACCAACCTTTTTAAGATGCGGTACGCTGGAGAGGAACTTGACGTCTTCATTCCCGACGTTGCATTTATTCAGAATAATTGTTTCCAGTGCGGGGTGACTCGCTAGTCCATCGAGCGCAGACGCTTCTAGCCGGGCGTTCCAAAGTTTAAGCGATCGCAACTTCCGGAGCCCGGCAAGATGCTTGATTCCGGCCGCGTCGAATCGAGCGTCCGCGATGGCGAGTTCCTCCAATTCCGAGAGCGCGCCGATGGCCTGGCAGGCAGCACCCGTGATCTGCGGCAAGCGCAATTGAAGCTTCTTCAACTTCGTGAGCCGCGTCAGCATGGCCGCGCCTTCGTCGGTAATCCCCGAGCCGCCCAGGGAGAGCGTGCCAAGATTCTTCAAGGTTCCCAGGGACGCTGCCCCTTTGTCGGTGAGGGAATTGCTCGTCAGCGCGAGCTCCGTCAAGTTCGACAGGCGCGCGATTCGCGATGCGCCGGCGTCCGTGAGATTGGTTTTCCCAAGTTCAAGCACACGAAGCGCCGTCAGGTCTTGCAGCCCGTCGGCATCGCCATTGCCGATCGCCGAGTCGGTCAGGTCCAAGTGCGTGAGGCCGTGGAGCTTGCCGAGTTCCTTGACGGCCTCAGCGGGAACCGACTTGGACGTGTATTGCAGGCTACGAAGGTTGCCGAAGAGCTTTAGGCCCGAAATGTCGGCCGAAGGCCGATCCGATTGGGGTAAGTTTATGAATCCATATTTGTGCCGATCTACAATCTTGGGGTACACATCCGCAGGCCGGCAGTTCGTTAGAGGCGATCCAAAACAGACTCCTGGCGATTCATTTGTTTCAACGTAGTTTATCCATGCCCTGCCTCCATTTGGCAAAACGATTTCTTCACTACCCACTTGCCGAAAGTAGGTCGCCGCGACTGTACTGGTTGAAAACGCGTAACAACCACAACAAAGGCAAAAGGTTATTGGTACTGAACTCCGCCGCCAACTCATGATCTTCTCCTAAACACAGCGATTCGAAGGCGAATCGCGACTCGTGAACCGTGGATAAACAATTAGTGGTCTTCGCCCATGTCCCCGCCGTACACATCCAATTGGTTTAGTACTACCTGAAATACGCGACTGTATCGCCAATTCCAGCCTCGTGGGTCGATTGTTGACGCATCAATCCAGTAAGAACTCGGTCGTTGATTCCAACCCGTCGCAAAGACGAAATCTGCGCTATCCGCCCTAAAGCGATTGACTTGAAGGTGGGCGAATTCGAGCGGGGCGTCCAATCCGAAATCGTTGTTCTGAGGCGAGTTGCCGTCTGGTCGCACGAAATAGGCGCTGCCAGCCCCGTAAACCTCCGAGTTGCCTGTGTTGTCAATGGAGAGTGCCGTGCGCTCGTTTACTCCTATTCCCTTTACGTTCTGGCCGAGCCCAAATGTTATATCCATGTGAGCGAGGAAAGTTACCAGCCGTCCCATACGATCCCGCTCGGCAAAGTGCGTGTCCGTGATTATAGGCATATCGCGCATGAATTTCAGTTTCAAGACCGTATTGCTGATCGCCGGCGACTGCGTTCCGGGAATGACGAGATTCTTACCATAAGGTTCGTTGAGTGCGTCATACGAGACCAAATCGTCCTTCGTGTGCGCCGTGAACACGTAGCTGCCCAGTATCGCCAAGCCGGCACTCGTGCCGCCCACCGTCATTAAGTCGCCCGTATTGCGAGAATTGATCGTATCGGCTGCCTTATTGGGCAAGTTATTGCTGTCTGGGCCGTTGCTGCCCGAGTCATTCTGGGCGGGTCGCAGCAACTGCACGTACGGCCACTGGTCGCCGCCCATGAAGAACACCGCCTCGGCCCCCTTGAGCTTGTCGAGAAGCTCGTTCGACAGGCCGTTGTTCTCAAGCTGCGCGAGGTCGCGCCAGATTGCCTTGGATCCTTGCTGGTCCTGTCGTGTGCCGGTGCTGGGAGTCAGCAGGTCATCGTCGCCAACGTTGATATCAAACACATCGACGGCGTGAGGCAAAGTCGTATCCTTGCGGCTGCCGAGTGTGGAGTAGAAATAATTTACGAGGGTTGCCGCCCGCGCGGCACCGTCAGCGGTCGGATCATTCGCAATAATGACGATATCGCCACCTTGGGCTTGGTTCAAAAACCAACTGATGGCCATGAGCGAATTCTTGTCGGTCGGATCGCGGAGCATGGCACTGTCGCTGCCGCCTCCTTCGAGCAGCAGACCTCCCTTGCCCTTGATACCAGGATCATCGACCCATTTTCCAACGTGCGCGAAGGCGTATCCGCGATGGTCATCGGTGAGCGTGATATTCACGCGGAGCCGCTGGCCTTGCTTGTCCGCAATCGTGGCGCGGAACATCGCGCCGCCGGCGGTGCCATCGTCGCCGCCGGGCGCGTCGCCCGTGGGATAGTACGGATCCCAGGGAGAGCCGTTGCGAAACGTGTCGTGCGGAGCGTAGGTCATCGGTAATGCATACGGATGCATTATAATCCGTCCTTAGGCAGTGGCGGGAGGTGG
>JANXOJ010000694.1 GCA_025353625.1 Planctomycetota bacterium
CGGTTTCGTTCAACGGTTTCGTTCAACGTCGCCGCCGGCTCCGGGTTAAACGAGATTCGTAGGGTAGTGTAGAGCGCGAAGACCAGCCATTTTAACTCTGCCGCGCCGGCTCGTAAGTCGCAAGCACGCTATCGACGGCCCAATGCAACGCGGTTTTGCTGGCCGATGCCGCACTCGCTGCCAAAATTTTATGTCTTGGCGGCAGAGTCGGGATCGTAATCGAAAGGCCCTTGGGCGATTCGCTCGCCGCCGCAACCGGTTGTGCCGCGTCCGTCGAACGGCCATCGGTCAACGGGGTAACGGTCGATACGTCCGAAGTCTGCGAGCCGCCGCTTGAATTCGTGGAAGAATTATCGACGACCGGCGTTCCCGGTGCGGAAGCTTCCAGAAGTACCAAGCGAGAGTTGCTCGCGGTTGGGGCAGTTCCCGCCTTGATCGGCACTGCCGGCGGGGCAAGGTAAGTATCCGCTTTGGCATAATTGACCGTGTAACCGATGTCGGCCAAAGATCCGATGGTGATCGTGCTTAGCGGCCAGCCCTTATTCACGGAATCCTTGGGCATCAGGTAGCCGGTCATCAATTCGCTGCCGAGTGTCGTATCGCGCCAGTGCTGAAGGGCCGTGCCCGTGCCGCCACCGGCCTCGACCGGAACCCCGGCCACAGCGTCGGCGAAAATCTTGTGGTATTCGCGCGCGGCGTTGGTTCCGGTGAATCGCGGGTTTAGCGGCGCGGTCGTATTCAAAAGACCGAACGTGGACCACAGCGTTCCAATACCCAGTGCGTGCCCCAATTCGTGCAGTGCCACCGTAAAGAACGAACCGTCGTTGACCATTTGAAGCGCGTCGGCCGAATCGAACGTTATGGATGCGAGGAAGGGCAAGCCCGAGCCGGCGTTCGTGCCTTGCGGGCGAACGCCATCGACGCTCGTATTTCCCAAGACTCCACCGACGCCATCGATCGGCACGATGTTGAGGTTCACGACCAAACCGTTCGTCCAGGCACCGTTGTAGTAAACGGGAGGCAGTCCGGCGGTGACGATGGACTGCCACTTCTGAGCCGCCAGTTGAATGGCAGTGGTTTCGGCAGCCGTGGCACCGTTGATGTTGAGGCCAATACTGAAGGCAGTGTTTGCGTTTTGCAAGGGCGGATTGCCGACGATGCGAAAGTTGGCAATTTGAGTCCCCCAACTACCGGTGTCACCGATAGGGCCAAATACGCTGGCGGCCGCTAGGTTATATTCGTTGGCGGCCCAGAAACTGCCGTCGGTCGGATCGAGTTGGCAACTGCTATAATCTCCTTCGCGAAAGCCCGAGTAGGTTTGCAGTTGAGCCCCTCTGGCGACAATCACCGGCGTTTCCATCGTGCCCAGCGGCTCGCTCGCCAGGCGGCCGGTCACCGCCATCGACATCGACAGCCCTGGAGCCTCGACAATGTAGTTCATGCCGATCTCTCCGTTGAGTCCCAACGCCACGGAAGGATAAGCCGTACTTACTCCGTAACCGGCGACCATGTCGCCCTCTTGGATGAGCGTGGGAGTCGTCGTGGCCGTGCTGAACTCATACCAGCGAGCGACGTTCAATTGGCTGCCGGAAACCGTCACGCCGGCATTGTGGGAAGCTACGAGTTGGTTGTTGCGCCAATCGGCCCACAACATACGGTCGTCGATAGCGCCGACCACTCCCGGCACGCCGGGAGATTGCGAGAATGGGTTCACGGTAATTGTCGTTGTGGTTAAAACCATCGTCGACAAATAGCCCGTCCCCTGAATGACGTTG
>JANXOJ010000704.1 GCA_025353625.1 Planctomycetota bacterium
TTCTCGGCGCAAACAACGCGGACAGCGGCTCCTACATTCTTAGAAATGGCACTTTGTTTTCGGGCCGAGATATTGGTACGTACGACCGCGAGTATATTGGAAACAGCGGCTCCGGCGTCTTTGCTCAGTCGGGAGGGAGCAACATCGTCCGCGGTCTCCTAATTGTCGGCTACTCTCCAACTTCAACTGGAACATATACATTGAGCGGAACTGGCTATGTCGGTGCGACGAATGGCCTTATCGTCGGCTATTTCGGCACCGGCATATTCACCCACTCGGGTGGCACATGCAACGTGATTAACAATCCCCTCTATATCGGCACTTCCGCGGTCGGCGTCGGAATTTATGCGCTCAGCGGTTCGGGCTACCTCAATGCCGCAAGCGGGCTCTACGTTGGCTCTTCGGGCTCGGGAAACTTTACGCAGTCTGGCGGTGCGAACTTCGTCAGCGGTGCGCCACTGTACCTCGGCTACGACCAATTTTCCACGGGAACCTATTCGCTTAACGGCGGCACACTAACTGCAAGTCAGATTGCAGGCGGCGCGGGAACCAGCGTCCTCAATCTCAATGGGGGCTTGCTGCGGGCAGCCATCGGTGCCGGCGGAAGCTTTTTGAGCGGGGTTGGCACCGCCTACATCCAAGCTGGCGGGGCAAACATCGACACCAATGGGCAAAGCATAATCGTCGGGCAAACTCTACGTGACGGCGGCGGAAATGGGGGGCTCAGCAAGTACGGCTTTGGAACCTTGACGCTGACCGGCTCCAATACATACTCGGGCGGAACGATGGTGTCGCAAGGCACGCTGCTAGGCAATACGATTAGCCTGCCGGGAAATATCGCCGACAACGCTGCCGTTGTCTTCGACCAAGGCTTTCCCGGCAGTTTCAGCGGCGCGATCAGCGGCAGCGGCTCAGTTACCAAGGCGGGAGCGGACCGGCTCGCGTTGACCGCCAGTAATACGTACCGCGGGACAACCGACGTATCGGCCGGTACTTTGGAGATCGACGCTACGCTGGCCGGCCCGGCGGGACAAGTGAACCTCCAGGCTCTTGCCACCCTGGTGGCCAACGCCTCAATTCTGCGACCGATTTCCGGTGGGGCCTCCAGCCAAATTGTTGCCACCTCGGGCAACGTATCCCTCGGCGATAGTACGAGCGTCATTGGCTTCAATCATGCTGGAACGCTGACCATCGGCAGCAACGGCGTGACGCTCAACTCGACGGGATTCGCAAATCTCGGAACTCTCACCACGATCGGCGGGGGTACGATCGAGGCTCCCAACGGAATTTCGCTGGGTGTGGGATGCAGTCTAAGCGGTTCCGGCACGGTGCAAGGCAAGATCGCCGCAGGCTACGGCTCGACGATCAACGCGGCAGGCAACCTCGCGCTGGGCGATTCGACTTCGCCGGTTGGCTTCGTAAGCAACGGCGAGCTTTACGCGAATGCGAGTACGGTGACGCTGAGTAGTAGCAATGCAGCAGGAAGCAAGAACGCCGTGGTGCTCGGCTCGCGTACGCAAATCGATGGCGGCGGACTCGTTGCACCGAACGGAATCCTTCTCGGCAACGGCTGCAACCTCGTCGCGACCGATGCAGGCGGAACCGTCAGTGGTGGAACGGTGTCGCGCTTCTTGAACCGAGGAAACGTGCAGGCACCGTCCTCCGCTTCGAGCAATTGGCTGACGTTCAACCTGCTCTTCAAAGGCAGCACGGGCAAAACGTCGGGTCGAATTATCTTCGGCAGCGGGTTTGCAACTGGAGACAGTCCCGGCATCAATATGCAGTACGGCTCTACCGAATTGGGCGGGACGGGCACCGAATTCGACCTCGGCGGCACGACGGCGGGCAATGCGAGCAACAACTACGGACAGTTGAACATTTTCACCGACCCCAACGACCCAAGCGACTTGGGCAACCTGGTTTTGCTGCCCAACACGGCATTTGAAATCGTCGATTGGAACGGCTTCAAGCCTGGCGATGGAGACACATTTACCGTCCTCACTTGGGATGGGACGTTGACGGGAAGCGCATCGCTTTCCGTCGATCCGGCCTTTGCGGCGGATGGCATTACGATGGTCCCGCAGTGGAATGCCAATAGCCTGGTTCTGAAGGCGGTGCAATTAGTTCCAGAGCCATCGACGCTCGCACTGGTTGTGGTCGGCGCGGCCGGCATCGCCACGTACAGTTGGCGTCGGCGACGTGAGGCGAGACGGACGGCAAAGGCGTCTGATTTGGACCGGCCCTACGACCGCGATCGATCGATTCTGGCGTTCCCCTCCAATTCCTTCAATCGTGCAAACGCGACGCGACGTGCGGCTTGAGCTAAATACTTTTGAACGACTAATCAAAGTCTTAGCGTTGCTCCTTCTGATGACGGAAAGAAAAGCCAACGATCGGTCGCCCCTTTTTCGCAGCGGCCGATAGCTGGGCTGGGTTGTGCCGCACTCGCCCTGCAACCAGGGCCGATACGAGCGGCAGCCTGCACAGATGAATTTCAGCGGCTGGGAAGCCCGAGCGACGGGTTTGCCGGAAAATCTTTCCCCAGCCCCTTCTTGCAAAACCTCCCAACTAGTGTATATATTAGGATAAGTGCCATTCGGGGTCGTTTGGCATGTGCGGGAGTAACTCAGTGGTAGAGTAGCACGTTCCCAACGTGCCTGTCGCGAGTTCGATCCTCGTCTCCCGCTCTTCAATCCTACTTGAGTTCCGGCATCGTAAGCCGCTTGTCATCTTCCAGGCTCCGGAGCGGCTCGATACCTTGTTTCTGCAACCCGCTATGGTAGGCATCCACCGCCTCTTCCGGCGAAATGTTGCCATCGACGATTTGCCGCAGCATGGCGATAAAGGCGAGTGAATCTTCGGCATCTTTAATCTTGCGGCCGAAGATTGCCGCTCGGGCACCGTGACACTGGGCCTCGAAAAGCAGCTTGAAGGCGT
Source organism: Planctomycetota bacterium (assembly GCA_025353625.1). Taxonomy (GTDB): domain Bacteria; phylum Planctomycetota; class Planctomycetia; order Pirellulales; family Thermoguttaceae; genus JANXQG01. Next base: position 2,938 of record JANXOJ010000704.1, read on the forward strand.
CGTAGGTCGTGCCGCTGCTGCCGCCGAGGACGCCCACCACGAGCGTTGGATCGTAGGAGACGAGTTCCTCCATCCACCGCGCGCCGAAGTAGGGCACCTTTAGAAACAAGGGACGGCTATCGACGGGTATGCCCGCCAGCGTCCGCGCGATGTGGTCGTTGACGAAGGACGGCATCTGCTCCGGCGGAACCGCCGATTCGACATTGGGTGCGAAGACTTCCAAAAAGTAGTGAAAGTCGAGCCGTTGGGCCTCGGCCCGAAACGCCCTGAAGGCAACTAGGCTTTCGCGGTCGGCATGCAGGTCGTTGTTGAACGTGATCGAATAGAGCCCCAGATCCACGAGCGGCGGCAGACTGCTGGTGGGAGCGAGCGTTCCATAACGAAGCTCGTCGAAATGTGATGAGGCATGCGGCAACGATGGCGACTGGCGATAGCTTCCGCCGCGAACGCACCAGATATCGGTCGTATCGTTCGCGCGCACGACGGGCGTGACATCGCTTTCGTCGAAAAGCCGTTCGCGGTGTCCCAGCAGGCTCATCGTCGAAACTGAGGTGAGCATGAAGTCAACAACACCTTGTCGTACCACTTGGCGGATTTGCTCGTGAAAATCGTCCAGCGAGCGATACTTGGGAGCGGAATTCGGCGGCGGCGGATATGCAAGACCCGGCGAAGCGATACCGAATGCTAGATCGGCGTCTTTGGCATCGCCGAGAATGAACTCTCGGCCAGTCGGGTGCTTATGAATCCGAGCCAGTTTTTCCAGAAGTCGTTGTTTCATCTCGCCAGGAACCTCGTCGTAGGTTTTTTCGATGGAATGCCCTAGTATAACGTCTGCCGCATCCTGCTGAAACTGACCTTTGCGTGCTCAATCGCTAGAAGTCTTTGAGTTTGCTTGTCGGGCTGAGCAGAATGGTTCTGCTCGCCAGGCGGAACCTACGTAGACTTGACGTTGGCCTGCCCAAGGGTGAAACTGATACCTTTCCACAACCGTTTTCACCGCCACACATCCGGGGCTTGCATCATGCGATCCGCGTTCATTTCAATCACCTACTGTACTCTCCTCGCACTTGCAAACCCCGTTTTCGCCGCCGAGCGGCTGCCGAACATCGTCGTCATCTTCGTCGATGATATGGGCTATGCCGATTGCGGTTGCTTCGGGGCCAAGGATATCGCGACGCCGCGACTCGACGGCATGGCCCGCGAGGGAATGCGGTTCACCGACTTCTATGCCGCGCAGGCCGTTTGCTCAGCATCGCGAGCGGCACTGATGACCGGCTGTTATTCCAATCGCGTCAGCATCCTGGGGGCACTTGGGCCCAAGTCGGACCACGGCATTAGCGACAAGGAAACGACGTTAGCGCAACTCGTCAAGCAGCGGGGTTACGCCACGGCGATCTTCGGCAAGTGGCACCTCGGACACCTGCCCATGTTTCTACCCACGCGGCATGGCTTCGATGAATACTTCGGTCTTCCGTACTCGAACGACATGTCGCCCAAACATCCTACGAATCCGAACGGTTACCCGCCGCTGCCGCTGATCGAAGGCACGAAGACCATTGCCACAAACCCCGATCAAACGCAGCTTACCACCTGGTACACCGAACGTGCCGTGACGTTCATCGAGCAAAACCAGAAACGGCCTTTCTTTCTCTATCTGGCGCACAATATGCCGCACGTCCCCATCCATGTTTCCAGCAAGTTCAAGGGCAAATCGGCACACGGGCTTTATGGCGATGTCATCATGGAGATCGATTGGTCGGTCGGGCAAGTCTTGGATGCGCTTAAACGGTTGAAAATTGACGAGCAGACCCTCGTACTCTTTACTTCCGACAACGGCCCTTGGCTTTCCTATGGCGACCACGCCGGGAGTGCCTTGCCGTTGCGGGAAGGCAAGGGGACGATGTTTGACGGCGGCTGCCGCGAACCGTGCATCATGCGTTGGCCTGGAAAGATTCCCGCCGGTCGCACTTGCGGCGAATTGGCTGCCACGATTGACGTTCTGCCAACCGTTGCCAAGTTGATCGCAATGGATGTGCCCAAGGATCGCATAATCGACGGCCGCGATATTTGGCCGCTCATGTCCGGCGCGACGGGTGCCAAAACGCCGCACGACTTCTACTATTTTTACTGGGGCCGCGAACTGCAGGCCGTTCGCACCCAACGCTGGAAGCTGCACTTGCCGCACCCCTATCAAACGCTGGCTGGAAAGCCCGGTAGTGGCGGCAAGCCGGGGCCCTACAAGCAGGCCCGCATCGGCCTGGAACTATTCGACTTGAAGAACGATATCGGCGAGAGGACGAACGTGGCTGCCGAACATCCCGAGGTGGTCCATCGCATGCAAGCCCTGGTCGAGCAGGCCCGCGAGGATTTGGGCGATTCGGCGACGGGCCGACGCGGCAAGAACGTCCGCGAGCCGGGGTTCGCGATGCCACTCGACAAGAAAGCGACGGCTGCGACAGGAGGTGTACGCGAGCCGATAGTTTATTGGGATCGAGATTGAGGGTGGTATCTCACAAACGCAATCGATTATATCGGTGAGGACTCGACAAAAGATGGACGACAGAAAATCGGAATGTTGATATTCACTAATTTACGTGGCTTGTTTCATTTGGCGGCTTTCTTCAGGAACCATTCCGGTTTGCCATGATCCAACGGACCCTTTCTTGCTGTATCCGGAGCTTCGTCGAGCGGACTGCTTTGCTGCTGATTGCGCTGATCGTGGCCCAGACGTGGTTCGTGGCGGGGTTTCCCGTTTGGTGCCGCGTGCAGGGGGGGTCGATGGCCGAGACGTTGCTGGGAGATCACATCGCTCTGGAATGCCCGGAATGTAAGTTTGAGTTCTCCTGCGGGGCGGACAACTTTGAGTTCGCAAGTTCCATCGTCTGTCCGAATTGCAGTCGCCGAATTGCATCGGACGAATTGAAGTCAACGCGGCCCAGCGTCTTGGCGGGAGATCGCGTCTTAATCGACCGATCTGCCTATTTGTTCCGTTCGCCGCATCGATGGGACGTCGTCGCCTTTCATCGCCCTGGGCCGCAACGGGATTTGACCGTCAAACGGGTCGTCGGGCTGCCGGGCGAACGGATTGAAATCCGACACGGCGATATCTACGCCGATGGCCAGATTCAGCGCAAATCGTTATGGCAGCAAAAGGCTGTGCGCATCCTCGTTCACGATGCAAACTTCACCGGCACATCGCCGCGATGGCAGGAACAGGACGAGGCCCACGCTTGGACGCGCCAGGACGGGCACTGGATGCACAACGAGAGCGGCGGCGACACGATCCAATGGTTGGCCTATATCCACGCGCAAGCCAAGGTCGATGGGGCAATGCGAAACGAGACCATCCCCGCTCGGGTCACCGATTTCAATAGTTACAACCAGGGTCGAATGCAACGTGCCGAAGATATTCACCCGATGACCGATTTGGCGATGTCGGTGCGCGTTGCGGAAATTCATGGAACGGGATTGATCTGGCTTCAAGCCACCGATGGCCGCGACCAATTCATTGTGCGGATCGATCCGATGGCGGCGCGCTATCTGGTCCTGGGCAACGGGCAGCCGATCCAAGGCGCGTCGGGCAAGTTGCCGCTTGCACTCTCAGGCTTGCCGATCGAGGTCTCGCTCTTCGATCGGCAGTTTCTATTAGCGATTGCCGGGCGGACTTTGGTTTCGATCCCGCTGGATGAAAATGGGCAACCATCATCCGCTTCGCCAGCCCCAACAGCGGAAAAGCCGTTGGCCGTTGGCGTGCAAGGTTTGGGCGTCGTTCTCGACCGTCTCAAGGTCTATCGAGATGTCTATTATGCGCGTCCAGCCTACCTTGCTTCTTCGACTGCGGCGGATGAAGATCGCCCCGGCGGCAACGAATACTATGTACTGGGAGATAACAGCCCAATTTCGGAGGACAGCCGAACTTGGACCGAAGGCCGGTTTATTAGCGTTAAGTCGTTTGTAGGAAAGCCTTTAATGGTTGTCTACCCGGCCAAAAAAATGATGCTGGGCAATTGGGAGATTCAAGTTCCCGAGCTTGGAAAAATTCGTTATATTCGTTGAACCATGACAAAACGCAAGAATACTGAATTGAAGAGCCGCCGAACTTCGGAAGATGCCGCTCCATTGGGTGGTTCTGTAGTCCCTGCCACCTCATCGCGTACCGCCAGTGCCTGGGGAATGACGCCCGCCGCGATCCGCGAGACGATCGAATCGGTGGTGATTGCCTTTGTGCTGGCGTTTCTTTTTCGCACCTTTGAGGCCGAGGCGTTTGTTATTCCAACTGGCTCGATGGCACCAACGCTGATGGGAAAGCACAAGGATTTGGAGTGCCCCAAGTGCCATTACCAATATCAAGTCAGCGCGAGCGACGATCAGAGGAGCAATCTGCCTGCCGACGTTCGCGCCGCACTCGCGGATCACTGGGCGCGCGCAGGTCAGATGGAGCACGCATCGGTGGCGGCGTTCGCGCGCTTCGCCCTCGAGCTCCTCGCGCTCGGCGCACCGGCGTGGGCGCTCGTCGAAACGAACGCCGCGATGATCGACGAGACCGAGCACGCACGCATCACGTTCACGCTCGCGAGCGCCTACGCGGGCCGCGCGATCGGACCTGCGCCGCTCTCGATCGACGGAGCCCTCGGCGCAGTGGCCGACCGCGGCGTGTTCACGACGCTCGTTCGCGAAGGATGCATCGGCGAGACCATCG
>JANXOJ010000005.1 GCA_025353625.1 Planctomycetota bacterium
ATGAAAATGGATATGAACATCCAGGTGATTCCGCTACGGCGAGAGTCGCACCATCGCTCGATAGTGAAACCGAGAGTCCCACCAAGCAAACACAAACCCAATAACATGCACCAACGGCCATCGTCGGCAGCAAAGTCCAAGTATGCTTTCCGCAATAGCCCAAACGACAAAGCGAGCATACTTACAAAGACCAGCCCTCCCAAACTGAATTGAAGCCAACGAAGTTCGGGCTTGGACGGTTCCATTCCCGCTACGGCTCGTCTTCCTTCAACAACCGTTGTGTCGTCCAACAAACGAGACTTCCTTTTGGCGGTTAAGATTATTAGCAAAATGGCGGCTATCGCAGCGGGCACCGACAGGAACGCCAAAAGAGCACATCCAAAGACTATTATGTGGGCTATGAGTTTCTCTAAAGAGTCAATTTGACCGCCGCCCATAGAGAGGAGGAACGGAATGTTGAAGTGAAGCATTAGATTACTTGGGGTCGCTCGTTCTCGTTAGCATAACGCTTGGGGGCGGGAAAGCCAAGCGGGGCAATTCTCAATGCACTGGGACAAAAGGGGTCAGAACTAGTTATTTCGACAAAGATCGTCAAGCGGGCCGGCCTGACACGCTGGCCCCGGTTGTTCCACAACCTGCGGAGTTCATGCCAAACGGAATTGGCCGAGCGGTTTCCGTTGCACGTGGTTTGCGACTGGCTGGGCAACAGCGAAGACATTGCCTGGTAGCACTACTTTCAAACGACCGACGATCACTTTACCCGTGCCCTGGACGAAGCGGGCAAGGCGAAGCAGATTCCGAAGCAGTTGGTAGCCGTTGCGACTCGCGGGGAATCGCGGCCGGAAAGCGACGCCCCGGAAAATGCCGGTGAAAGCGACAACCTGCGATACTGCGCGCAACGTACAGCGGATGGGGAGGGATTCGAACCCCCGGTGAGCTTTCACCCACTTCGGTTTTCAAGACCGACGCAATAGTCCACTCTGCCACCCATCCGGATATCGTAACATATTGTGTTAATGGATGTTACAACGTTGCACTGCCCGCCGCGCCTTCGCTGTTTAGACACCGATCCGTTCCAGGCTGTTCGGGCCGCACTCTTGCAAGTCTACTGCGTTTGGGCCGGTTGGCAAGCCCCACCTTTTCTATTGGTTGAATGCGATTTTACGCCGTAATTGTTCCTAAAAACATGGCATAGTCGGCGAGGACGGTGACGCCAACCACCAGACAGTGGGGTTCGCGAAACCTGGGAACGTTTATGGGGTTTCATAGTTGCGGGGTAATATATCCCGCAATTGCTGGTATTTATTTAGGATTTTTGCTCAATCGGAGGATTGCCCGCTTGCTCCACCGAACCGCCAAACATCGAATTCAAAGCCACGCTCGTCTGGGCTTGGCCGTGGGGCTTTGCCTTGTGGCAACGGTCTGTTTGGTGGCGGGGGAAAAACCGCTCAAGCCGGTAGCTACCGAGACGGTAGTTACCAAAACGGGCGATACCAAGCCGGTGACGAAAGACGCGACGGCGAAGCCCAAGGGCGGCTTGGAGATTTACCGCCAGGAATGTGCTTCGTGCCACGGCTTGGCCGGTGAGGGAACCACCAACTATTATCCACACCTCCTGGTTGGCGACCGGTCGCAAGGACAACTCGCCGCGTTCATTGCCAGTTCCATGCCCGACGACGCCCCCGGCACTTGCACGGGCGAGGATGCCAAGACCGTTTCGGCATATATCTACGATGCCTTTTACTCGAAGGAAGCTCGCGTCCGCAATAAGCCGGCACGGGTAGAACTGTCTCGCCTGACGGTAAATCAGTACGTCAATTGCGTGGCCGATTTGGCCGTTGGTTTTCCCGCGGTAAAGATCAACTTCGGCCGTCGCATTCAGGATGATGGCGGACCGCGCCAGGCAGAACATAAGCACGGCCTGCATGCTCGCTACCTCACGAAGACGCGGGTGAAGGATCGTGTGAACGATGGCGGCTCCGAGGAGCGGGTCGATGCGACCGTCGATTTCGACTTCGGCAGCGATAGCCCGATTCCCGGCAAGATCGTGCCCGACGAGTATACGATACGTTGGCGGGGCTCGCTGTTTGCCCCGGAGACGGGCGACTACGACATCATTCTCGATACGAGCAACGGCGCACGGCTTTTCGTCAACGAAATGCAACGCCCGTTCATCGACGCCGGTGTCCGTAGCGGCAGCAGGTCTCAACGCCGCGAGTCGATCCGCTTGCTGGGGGGCCGCTGGTATCCGCTGCGGATCGAGTTCAACAAGGGGAAAAAGGAGAAGGGCCAGATCGCGTTAAAGTGGAAGCCGCCGCAGCGCGCCGACGAGGTGATCCCCGCGCGATGTCTGTCGACGGACGACTCGCCCGAGGTCTTCGTATTGCAGACGCCCTTCCCGCCGGACGACCGCAGCACCGGCTACGAGCGGGGAACATCGATTTCAAAAGCCTGGGAGCAGGCCGCCACCGATGCGGCCATCGAAGTCGCGGGTTACGTTACGACCCACTATCGCCAGTTGCCGGGCCTTGCCGACGAAAAACTGGGCCGCGATTCCAAGACCCGCGAGTTCTGTGGGAACTTCGTCCGCCAAGCTTTTCGCCGCCCGCTGACCGATCGCGAGAAGGAAGTTTACATCGAGCATCGCTTTACGACGTCACCGGACCTGGATACGGCCGTTCGTCGCGTCGTAATGATGACGCTGAAGTCTCCACGCTTCCTGTACATTGAGCCTCGCGGCGATTCTTTCGATGCTGCGGCTCGCCTTTCGTTGGCACTTTGGGATTCCGTCCCGGATCGGCTGCTGCAAGAGGCGGCAGCTGCCGGACGATTGGTTACGCGCGACCAGATCGAGAAACAATGCCGCCGCATGTTGAACGATCCCCGCACGAAGGCCAAGTTGCACCTCTTCTTTCTGCAATGGCTGAAGGTCGAGACGGCACCCGACCTGACGAAAGACCCGACGGCGTTTCAAGCGTTTGATGCCTCGATGGCTGCCGATTTGCGGACTTCGCTGGAGCTGTTTGTCGATGACGTGGCGTGGAGCGATTCGTCCGACTTTCGCCAGCTTATACTGGCCGACTATACCTATATGAACGGACGCTTGGCCGGCTACTATCAACAAACGCTCAGCGGCGGCACGCAACAAAGCCGAAGCGAGTTCCAAAAGGTGACGTTCGAGCCTCAAGAGCGGGCCGGTATCCTTTCGCACCCCTATTTGATGGCCGCTTTCGCGCACTCGGCCGCCACCTCGCCCATCCATCGAGGCGTGTTCATCGCTCGCGGCGTCTTGGGGCTGGCCCTACGGCCGCCGCCGATGGCCATCGCGCCGTTATCGCCCGACTTGCAACCGAGTTTGACGACGCGGCAGCGCGTGGAATTGCAAACGCAGCCCGACGCTTGCCAAAGTTGCCACGCCACGATCAACCCGTTGGGCTTTGCCTTGGAGAAATTCGACGCTTCAGGCCGATTGCGAAAAGAAGAGAAGGGACACACGATCAATGCCACCGGTTCGTATGTAACCCGCGACGGTAGCAAGGTAAAATTCACGGGTGCCCACGACTTGGCTCGATTTCTTGCCGAAAGCGGCGAGGTCCATGAGGCGTTCGTCGAGCAGTTGTTCCAATATATCGTCAAGGAACCGGTGCGTGCCTATGGGCGGCAGGCCCTGGCGAAGCTGACACACTCGTTTGCTGAAAAGCAGTATAATATGAACGAGCTCATCATCGAGATTGCCGCGATGGCTGCCAAGTAGGTTGAACTTGGTTCCCTCGGAGGACGGTGGGAACGAGAAGAAATTGCGGACGGCACACGGACACATTACCTCGTTTAGGAAAATCGAACCATGCCACACCACACCACACGTCGTGAAGTTCTTCGCAAGCTGGGGCTCGGCGCGGCTGCGTTGCCGTTCATTTGGAACCTGCCGAGCTTGGGCTTCGCAGGGCAGCAAACGCGGAAGAAGCGGCTGGTGATCATGTTCAGCCCCAATGGCGTTGTGCCGCCGGCGTTTTGGCCCGACGCGGAAGGCCCCTTGACCGAGTTCAAGAAAAGCCTGGAGCCGCTGGAGCCATTCCGCAAGCAGACGCTTATCGCGCACGGTATTTGCGACAAGGTTCGCGGCGACGGCGACAACCACATGCGCGGCATCGGCTGCCTATTGACGGGCGTCGAGTTGCTGCCCGGCAACATCCAAGGCGGTTCGCACACGCCTGCCGGCTGGGCTAACGGCATCTCGATCGACCAGGAAATTGCCAATCACCTGCAAAAGAACGAGTCCACGCGAACTCGTTTCGGCTCGTTGGAATTCGGCGTGCTGGTTCCTAATCGTGCCGATACCTGGACGCGGATGGTCTATGCGGCCGCGAACAAGCCGTTGGCCCCGATCAGCAATCCCTATCAGATGTTCAACCGCCTCTACGGTCAAATTAAGGATCGCGAGAGTCTTCGCAGCGTAATGGACGACTTGCAGGATGAGATTCGCACGCTCAGCCTTCACGTCAGCGCGGAAGATAAGCAGTTGCTCGTCGAACATGCCACCTTCGTCCGGCAGATGGAGCAAGAACTGCGTACCGCCGACGCCGCTCCCACGCATGCCGTGCCGCAGATCGAACAGGGCGTCAAGGAAGATAACGACGAAATGCCGCGCATCACCAAGTTGCAAATTGAGTTAATGGTCAATGCCTTTCGCGGCGATTTCGCCCGCGTGGCGACGCTGCAACTCACCAATTCCGTCGGCCAAGCGCGGATGCGATGGCTCGATATCCACGAAAGCCACCACGAGCTTTCGCACAATCCCGACAGCGACAAAACCTCGATGGAAAAACTCACGCGGATCAACCGCTGGTATTGCGAGCAGTTGGCCTATCTTGCCAAAAAGCTAGCCGAAACGCCCGAGCCGGGCGGTGGCGGAAGCCTGCTCGACAACACGACGATTGTCTGGACGAATGAATTGGGCAAGGGCAGTTCGCACACGCTCGACGACATCCCCTTCGTCATGGTTGGCGGCGGTCTCGATTTCAAGATGGGCCGCTCGCTGCGCATGAAGGGCGTGCCCCACAATCGATTGCTTCTCTCACTCGCCCACGCCATGGGCCACGATATCAAGTCGTTCGGCAACCCCGACTATTGCGGTGCCGGAGCATTGAGCGGCTTGACGTAATACCTGATACATGCTCACCTCGCTTTGCAATTGGACGTTCCGTTCGGTCGAGTGACCAAAATCGGCAAAAACGTTGCAATCGGTCTCAAAATCGGTTACAATGCCCGGATGGGTGAAGGTGCGAATTCTCGCAAATCCGCAGTGTGGCTGGGGCCTGCTCGGCTTAATGGGTGGTAGTTTCCCGCACCTATTTCGTCGACGTTTCTAGGTAGATGTTGGCTTAAATTCGATTCGATACTGCCGTTGCAGCAGAAAGAAGTTAGTTATGTCGCGATCCAATTCATTCCAGTTTTCCGTCATATTCCTGACGGGTCTACTCACGTTGGCGGTTTCATCGCAGTCCCTAGCGGCCACTTTAACGTCGGGCGATTTAACCGGCACGACTTCGTTTAATGCTGCGCTGCACTGGAACCCCAACGCAGCTCCCAGCGCGGGGAACTCGTACTTCACCGGGGCGTTCACCCTCCGGACGCCGCAATCGGTTGGAGACTTCACTTTCGGCGGTGGTTCGCTCTCGCTAGATGCCGGTGGAACCTTGGCTATGAAGGGCTCAAGTGCCGGCAGCGGCGGCGGCACGATCACGATCAACAACTTCACGTTTAACGGCGGAAATGTCGGCAACTTTCAGGCCCCCAACGCCTTCGTTTTATCCGGCTCCAACATGCGCGTTACACTGACTTCTTCTTTGACCTTGGGGCAGACATCCGGCGCGATAACGGTCGGCAGTCCGATTAGCGGAGCGGTGGGAGCGAACCTCAACATTACCGGAAGCAGTCTCGGTGCGGTTGGTTGGATCGGTTATTCGGCGGCAAACACCTATTTCGGCGATACGAACCTCCTCAACTATACAATGCTTTTGACGAATACCGGAGCGATGCAAAACAGCACGTTGAAGGTTTCTTCCGGCGGAACATTGGCCGTCGGAACGGGTATTGCGTCGCTCCTAATTGGCGGGCTATCCGATCCCAATTCCGGTTCCGCAGGCAATATCAGTCTGTCGAATACGGCGGCCGTTGCCATGGCGGTGAGCGTCGGAAACAACAATACTTCAACCTCTTATAGTGGCGCCCTCACGGGGGCGGGTAGTCTGAACAAGGTCGGCACCGGCGTACTCAGTCTGCTCGGCAGCAGCACGTTTACCGGTGGTACCACGATCGGTAGCGGAACCTTGCAATTAGGCAACGGTATCGCCACTGGTAGTATCTCGGGAAGCATCGCGGACAACGCCACGCTGCAATTCAATCAAGGCGGTTCCTATACGCAGTCGGGCAACATCAGCGGCACCGGCAACGTTACCAAGTTGGGCGGCGGTACGGCAATCCTTTCGGGCAGTAATACGAACAGCGGAACCGTCACCATTAGTGGCGGCACATTGCAGTTGGGCAACGGCGGCGCAAATGGCAACCTCGGCGGAAGCATCGTCAACAACAGCACGCTCGTCTACAACGTGGGCGGCTCCGACACACAGTTGGGCAACATCAGCGGCAGCGGCATCCTCATCAAGTCGGGCAGCGGCACCGTGACCCTCGCCGGCAACGCAACCTACAGCGGAAGCACGGCCATTAACGCCGGCACGCTGAACATCAACGGCAACAATGCCACGTCCGTAATTTCCGTGGCTGCGGCGGGCACCCTCGCCGGCTCGGGAACGGCAAACACCGTTTCCGTCGTGTCTGGCGGCACGGTGGCAGGCGGTTCGGGCGGCATCGGCAGCCTCACGCTTGCCAGCTTGATCTACGGTGGCAGCGGCGCGGTCAATATCTCTAACATCGCAAACTACTCAAGCGTCGCGGCACTCAATGTCACCGGTAATAACGCCTTGACGCTCAACGGCGCGGTCGGTTCGGTGCCCCTCGTTTTGAGCGGCACCGCGCCTTCCGGCAGCGGTACGGCCCACTTGGTGCAATACGCCGGCGCGCTCCAAGGCACAGGCTACAACGCGTTCACTCTCAACTCATCGGGCGTCGCGTTCGGTGCCCGCGCCGTACTCTCGCTGACCAACACCAACGCGGGCTTCATCGATTTGAACTATACGGTGGACCATCCCGTCTGGAGCGGCTTGGGCGATGGATCTTGGTCGCTTACACCGCAGAGCCCGCAAAACTGGACGCTCGCCGTTGCCGGCACAGCGACCGACTTTCTCACCAACGATGCGGTAACGTTCGATAATTCCGCAGCCGGCACGGGCACGTTGACGGTCAGTATCACGGCGGCCAATGTGGCACCGTCTGCGGTAACGTTCAACAACGACGGTAAGAACTACCTCGTGCAAGGCGCATTCGGCATTACCGGCGGTGCAAGCGTTTCAAAAACAGGCAGTGGGACCGTCACACTTGCCAACGCAAATAGCTATACCGGCGGAACGACGCTCAATAACGGCGTTCTAGCATTTGCAAGCAGCGGGCTGGGTACGTCGGGCAACATTACGTTGAGCGGCACTTCCACCTTGCAGTTTGTAAGCGGCAATACTCAGGACGTTTCCAGCCGTTTGGTACTTGCAAACGGGGCTGCGGCGACGATCAATATCCAAGGTGGCAGCGTGACGTTTGCCGGCAACGTCGGCGGAGGCTCCTCCGCCGGTCTGACAAAAGCCGGCACGGGAACCTTGGTTTTCGCCAGTTCCAACAGCTACACCGGTGGCACCACGATCCAAGCGGGCGTACTCCAATTGGGTTCCGCCGCAGCATCCGTCGGCGTTTCAAGCAGTCCCGTGACGATGAGCGGTGGCGCGCTCGATCTGGCCGGAAATTCACCCACGATCGGCGCGCTGGGCGGTAGTTCAGGTCTAGTCGAAAATACGACCGGACGCTCGGTCTTGACCGTCAATTCCGCCGCCGATTCCAGTTATTCCGGCAACCTCGCTAGCGTCGGCGGCGTCCTCGCCTTGACGAAGGCCGGCCCGGCATCGTTGACCCTTTTGGGCGCAAATTCCTATAGCGACTCCACCACAATCACCGGCGGCACGTTAAAAATCGGTGTCCTAGCGGCCTATCCTGCCGGCGGACTTTTGACCGTCTCCGGCGGCACGATGGACGTCGGCGGATTCAATATCACAACCGGTGCCGTGACGTTGACGTCCGGTGCAATCAACAATGGTTCTCTAAATGCCACCGACTACGGCGTGGTTGCCGGTTCGGTCGGTGCCAACTTGGGCGGGAACGGTGCCGCGCTGACGAAGACCGGCGCAAGCCTCGTCACCTTATCCGGCAGCAATACCTACGGCGGTGCGACCACGGTTTCCGCCGGCACGTTGGCCGTTGCCGCCAACAATTCCCTACCGGCAACCACCGTTTTGACGCTTAATGCCAACGGGGCTAATTTCAGCATGCCCGGGGTTAGCCAGACTCTAGCCGGCGTGCAAGGTATCATCAGCAACAGCAACGGTACCGTCAACGTGCTCGGTAACGCAAATAGCCAGCTTATTGTTGGACCGACAGCGACAAGCTTCAACGTCGGATGCGCCGCCACCGGCAGCACCTCGGGACAAACCGTAACCTTGAACATGTCCACGATTGGAACGTTCTCTTATACGAATACATCGGCCTCGGGCCGTTTTGATGCCGGTCCGCAGTTTGCGTCCGGGCAAACCGGCAACGACGCTGGCGTCATCACGCTGGCCGGCACGAACACGATTACGGTTGCGCAGGTATCGACCTTCGGTACGTATGAGGCTGCCGGCATTACCACGGCGTCGCAATCGGCAATTCATCTTGGCGCGACCAACACAATCAACACCAACGCGGTGTTGATTCCCAACACGGCAAGAAGTACTTCGCTGTTCGACTTCCAAGCGGGAGGCTCCTCACTGAAACTCCGAGCGACCGATGGAACCAGTGCGGTCGCGAATGTCACCATCGGTTCCGGGGCTGGCGGCAGTTCCGCCCAGACCAATGCCACCGTCACATTGACCAACGGCACGACGGACGCCCTGATCGGCTCCTTGCTAATCGGCAACATGAATCAATCCAACAACAACTCGAACAGTAATACGGCACTCTTTCAAATGGGGGCCGGTACGCTGAGTGCCGCGACGATTACCCTTGGCCAAATGACGCCGTCGACCGGTTCGCTGAGCATTCAAAATGCCACTCTCTCCCTCAGCAATAGTGGAACGATCCTAGCTGGGACGATGACATTGGGAAGTTATGCCTTAGCTATTACAAATACCGTCAACTCGACTTTTAACTTGAACAGCGGCACGCTGCTGGCCGGTACGCTGCAATCCGGTGCCGCCGGCGGAGGTACGGTTACGCGCAACTTTAATTGGACCACGGGTGCCATCGGCAATGCTCCCGGCACCTCGCTGACCGTCAGCGGTCTGACGCTCACCATGACGAGTGCCGGCGTACATACCCTTTATTCCGATGCAGGGCAGAGCGCGACGTTCGCTTCCACAACCGTTCTCGCCGGCACCGGCAACCTGAACATTGGCGGCGGACGAGTCACCCTCGGCGGCAACAATACCTTCAGCGGCAGCACGTCGGTTAGCTCCGGCATATTGTCTCTAACCGGCGTCGGTCAGATCAATACCTCCAGCGCAATTGCCATCAACGGCGGTTCGTTGCTCCAGGATAGCTCCGTCGCCGCGACACCGGCGATTGCCTTGAACCAGGGTACGCTCGGCGGCATCGGCTCGGTCGGCGGCGTTACCGTCGCCAGTTCCACCGGCGCCATCGTGCAGGGCGGCGATGCCAACGCGGGCACACTGTCGATCAATTCGTTGACGTTCAACGGTGCCGGTCAAGTCAAAGTGGTGCTCGGCAGTTCCTTGGTACAAGCAACCAGCCTTACGGCCAACGGTGCGGCAGGTTCCGTAACGATCAATATCAGCGGCCCGCCGCCGACAACGATCGGCGAGACGCAACTCGTTCTTTATAGCGGCGCAATCGGCGGTACCGGGTCATCGGCCTTCACGCTCGGCTCCCTGCCAACTCCGCCCCGTTATACGGCATCGCTCGATTTCAGCAATGCCGGGGTGATCGATTTGAATGTGACGTTCGTCGACCGTCCGGTATGGTCCGGCTCGCAGAGTTCCGAGTGGAGCACCAACGCGATTAGCGGAGCCAAAAACTGGGTGCTTGCAGTCGCCGGCACCGCAACGGACTTCTTGCCGGGCGACAACGTCGTCTTTAACGACTCGGCGGCCAGCGGCATCGTGGCGATCTCAGGCACCGCCGACGTTGCGCCTTCCAGCGTCGTCTTCAACAATTCCTCGCTACTGAGCTACGCTATCGGTGGTCCGCATGGAATCGTCGATTCCCTCAACGGACCAACGGCCGTCGCTTTGACGGGAAGCGGCTTGGTCAAGATCACCAATAGCAACGGTTACACGGGCGGTACGATGATCGGCGGCGGGACGTTGCAAATCGGCGATGGTGGTTCCAGCGGTAGTATCACCGGAAACATCGCCAACAATGGTCTACTCCTCTTCAGCCGATCCGATAACATAACCCAGGCCGGCAACATCAGCGGCAACGGCAGCATTACGCAGGTGGGCAGCGGCATGCTAACGCTCAGCGGTAGCAACACGTATAGCGGCGGAGCGACAATCACTGCCGGCACGCTCCAGACTTTCGGTTCAAATGCAGCTTCGACCGGCCCCATCGCCGTCGGCGCGGCGGCCGCGCTCTTTTTGAATTCCAACGGCGGCACCGTCACCTACTCGAATTCGATCGGCGGAGCCGGCCTCGTCCTGGTGCAGCCGGGAACCGGAAGCACCTCCTCCATATTGACCGGTAATCTTGGCGGGTTTAACGGCACGATTGAGGTTCTCGGCCCCGGCGGAAAAATGGCCTTGACCAACCCCGCCGCAACGACGCCCGACCCGGCGGCCACCATCAAGGTCGATAGCGGCGCGACGCTCTACTTAAACAACGTCGCCGTCGCCAGCGCGATCCGCCTCAGCGGCGGAACGACGGGCGAAGCTTTAGGTCAATTGAGACTCGACACCAATGCCTCAACATCCGGCCCCATCGCGCTGCTTGCCAATACAACCATCGGCAGCTTCTCGGGAACCGGCACGATCAACGGCGCGATTAGCGATAGCGGAGCCGGTTTTAGTTTCACGAAGCTAGGCACGGGAACCATTGTTTTGACGGGAAGCAACACCTATTCGGGCGGCACCACGATTTCCGCCGGCGCGGTAAACATCAATTCCGACGCCGCGCTCGGGCAGGATGTAGGCGGGCTGACATTCTCGGCCAACAGCACGCTGCAATTTGGCAATGCAATTGCACTGCCCTCCGCTCGAAGCCTGGTCATCGGTAGCGGCGTCACGGCAACGTTCGATACCAGGGCGCTCAGCGGCACCACCTCCATCGCCGGCGTCATCAGCGGCTCTGGGGCACTTACAAAGACCGCCTCGTCGAGCGCATCGAACCCCAGCCCGCTGCTGCTGAGCGGCTCAAACACCTTTACCGGCAACGTTACCATTAGCGTCGGCAATCTGTTCATCACCAACGGATCGGCCTTGGGTGTGGGAACCAAGACGATCGCGATCACGAACGGCACGGCCGGCAATCCGCAATTGCACCTCAATCCCGGTGCGGGTGGCGTCATCGACTTGCCGACGACGTTCACCTACACCGTGAGCAATACCAGTCCAACCGAAATTCTCGATCCCACGCAGGGGACGATCGTCAACGAATCGGGCAACAACATCTTGCGCGGCAACATCACGAACACTTCCGGCGGCGGCGGACTCGTCCTGACCTCCAATTCCGGCAGCATCACGTTCCTCGGTAACGACACGCCTACCGCGACGAGTCGCGTGTTGGTTCTGCGCGGCAACGGCAGCGGCACGTTTTCTGGCTCGGTCCTCAACGGCAGCACGACGTCGGGCCTGCCCATTTACAAGGACAGCGGCAGCGGCACTTGGACGCTGGGCAGCGCGAATACCAATACCGGCTTAACCGCCATTCAAGCGGGCGCGTTGAGCGTCAGCCTGTTGGCCAACGGCGGCGTACCGAGTAACATCGGCGCATCGACGAATGCGGCGGCCAACCTCATATTGGGCGGCGGTGCATTGCAATATACGGGCACGGGTGCCACGACAGACCGACTCTTCACCGTGACTCCGGCCGGCGGAACAATCGACGCCTCCGGTGCGACGAACGGAGCCTTGGTCTTCAATAACGGCGGCGCAATCGTCAGCAGCGATGCCATCGCGCATATCGGCACCGAATCGACCACATCCAATCCAACCATTATTCTTTTCACCGGTGTGGGTACGACCACCGATTTGGTTCTCGGCATGAGCGTAAGCGGCAGCGGGATTCCGGCGAATACAACCATTACCGCCGTGGGACCGGCATCCATTACGCTCAGCAATTCCGCCACAGCCAGCCAATCGGACACCCTTACTTTCGGCGTAGTGAACCGCACGCTTACGCTGACCGGTACCAGTGCCGACGGCAATCAAATGATTGACGTACTGGCCGACTCGGCCGGCGGCGGCAAGTTGTCCGTGGCCAAGGCCGGGCCCGGCTTCTGGAATCTTGGTGCTGCCAACGGCTATAGCGGTGGCACGACGGTCGGCGGCGGCACGCTGCAACTCGGCAATGCAACCGCTTTGGGCAGCGGCGGCTTGACCGACAATGCCGGTGTCCTCGACCTAAACGCCAACTCGATCGGCGTGCCATCCTTCAAAGGCATCGCCGGCACCGTCACCAACAGCGGCACATCGAACGTTACGCTCACCGTCAACCAAGCGGCCTCGACCACATTTGGCGGTGCCCTGACCAACGGGCCAACCAACAACTTGGCCCTCTCCCTGACGGGCACCGGCAAGCTGGTCCTCAGCGGCAGCAGCAATTTTTCCGGCGGAACAATCGTCAACGGCGGCACGTTGGTCCTGGCGATAAACAATTCGATTCCCGACGGTACGAACGTGACCATCAACACCGGCGGAACGTTGATCTTCGATGTAAATCCGGCCCCAGCCCCGATTGCGGTGGACGCCCTAATTCCCAGCGGCGGGGCCATCGCGGTTCCCGAGCCGGGAACACTCGTACTGCTTATCGCCGGAGCCTTGGCCGCCCTAGCCGCGCAAGTCCGGCGAAAAAAGTACGCCGAGTTTCCATAACCGTTGGTGGAAGAATCTGAGATAATTCGTAACGCTTGAGCCAAATAAAATGAACTGCGGATTTTACGGGCGGATGTTTTGGCAACGTGATCCTATATTCGCGGCGCGATCTTAATCGGCTCCAACAGTGCCTCGGCGTCAAGTATTGGACTCATCCCCTGGTATTATTCTTTGGGGCGTCGTGGCCTACCTGGAAACGACTCTCGCGGATAAATGGTTCAAGTTCCGTTCCACGCATGAAGTGCAATACCAGCGGCATGGTCATTACGGTCGTGACCAAGGCCGTCAATGTCAACATGCAGTACACGCTGTCGGGAATCACTCCCAGGTCGCGGCCCACGTTGATGACCACAAGGCCCATTAGCCCACGGGTGTTCATCAATGCGCCAATGCACGCCGCATCGCGGGATGGAAAGCCGCCTGCTCGGGCGGCAATCCAACAGCCGCCTAGCTTACCGGCGACGGCGCAGGCCAGCACGCCCGCGAATAACAACCAGAGAAGCGGCGCGTTCAAGGAGCCTAGGTTGGTCCGCAAGCCGGTGTAGGTGAAGAAAATCGGCAGGAAGAAGACGGTTAAGAAATCGCGCATGTGCCGGGCAAAGACTTCGCGAAACTCGATCTCGTCAGATAGGACGGTCCCCAGCACAAATGCCCCGAAAATGGCGAAGATGCCGATCGTGCTTGTGGCGATCGCGGCGAGGAACATTACGACGAGGACCACCGCTAGGCTGGTGGGGCTGAGGTCGCCATTATCGTGCCGCAAAGCCGTACGGATGAAGGCTTTCATCGGCGGCCGCACGCCCCAGAACATGATGGCCGCGAAGCCGACCGTCTCCAGGATCATGCGCACGCTGACCCAAAGATCGAACTCTGCCCGGACGATGCTGGATATGGTCGCCAGCAATATCCATCCGCAGGCATCATCGACGGCAGCGGCGGAAATTGTTACCGCGCCGAGTCGCGTGCGGGTGATATTCAGTTCCATCATGACGCGGCCCAGCACGGGAATTGCCGTGACCGACATGGCAACGCCCATGAATAGGACGAAGCCGAGTCGCGGCACGGGCAGGCTAGCATTCGACTCCAGGAACGAGTGCGTGATTAGTGCCCAGCCCATGCCGAGCATGAGCGGCAATGCAATGCCGACCAACGCAATCGTGAGTGCGGCTCTTCCGTTCGAGCGGAGGTGGCGGAAGTCGAACTCCAGCCCCACGAGGAACAATAGCAGGATCAACCCTACTTGGCTGAGAACGCCAAAGATATCGGCAAGTGCCGGATCAAAAATCCATGCGGATGTTGCCGGAAAGAAGTATCCAAAACACGATGGCCCGAGGATTAGTCCGGCAGCAATCTCGCCGACTACGGCCGGCTGGCGAAACCAGCGGAAGACGATCGCAAAGAGCCGCGCCGCCACGATGATGACGATCAACTCGATAAGAACCTTCAAGAGCAGGTCTTCGGCATGGAGTTGACCGGAAGTCGTAGCGGCAATTGGCAGCATCGGGGCAAACACTTTTTCTCGACGGGCTTGAACCATTCGCAATTTCCCGATCCGACCATCCTACTCCGATCACCGCGTTCCGTCCAGCGTTTTGAGATCACCGCTTCAAACACACAAGGTTTTTTGCCCTCCTGAAATCGATGTTAGAAGAAGTGGGCCGTTGGTGCGAGGCAAGTATCTCACGGTTTCGAGCCGAACCGGCGGCGGTCTTACATCTTACAATTGGGTCGGCAGGCAACATCGGTTCCATCGTGATGTATATGTCGTCCGTTGTTTCGCGGCTCCTCGTCGGCGATGTATCACCTCGCCGCCATACCGGTTTCCTAACTTTTTTGTGGGAGAGAAAAAGCCGGATCGGCCCTTTAACGCAACCCCTCACAGTCAAAATCGTCTGAACTTACAAAGTTCTGGTGAACTATACGAAATGTGCAACGTATTAGGGATATTACCGGTCGCCCGATTGTGTCGAGTTGGCCACTGCTGGCGTAACTGCTTGCCAGATATACGTTTACTGCGGACATTCGTTTGCTGTTTTGCCGAGTTTGTCGCGTTTTTCTTGAAAAACTCGACTACTAGGGCCGGAAACACGGGCTGAAAAAGGCTGTGCAAAGTCCGCAGGCGTTAAATTGTTTCAGATTTTTGCCGCGACGTGATAAAATGAAGGCTTCAAGGGCAGTTCCACTTCCTCGGGCGACCACACATGATTCGGAAACTCTTGTCCAAAGTCTTTGGCGGCTTTAGCGGCGGCAGTCGCAGTATTACCTCCAAATTGGCGTGCCGCCGCATTGCGTTTGAACCGCTCGAATCGCGGCAACTGCTGACCGTTTCGATTTCAGGATTCGTCTTCCTCGATACGCAAAACTTGGGGGTCAAGGATGCCGGCGAATCGGGCGTCACCGGGGCAACCGTGCGGCTGTTCAGCCAGAACACTGCGGGGGCCTTCGTCGCCGCGCCGGGAGTTTCGCCGGTGCAGTCGGGTTCCAATGGTTTTTATAGCTTTCCGAGCGTTGCCGCAGGCAGCTATCGCGTGCAGGTCTCAACGGAAACCGAATTAACGCCAAATACGGCGAAGGCCGGCACGCCGGGTGGCACCGACGGGACGAATCAAATAGCAGTAACGCTGGCCGATAACGCGGCCGCCACCGACTATAATTTCGGCGTGGGACTGTCGCCCAGCGGCGTATCGCTTCGATTGTGGCTTGCATCGACGGGAACTGCGGCCGATTTCATGGCTGCCGAGCATATCGTTCCAACCGTGCAACTGGCCGCCACGAGCGGGACCACGTTCACGACAACGTACACGACGGGCGGCGCGAGCGTAGCCATCGCTTCGTCGGCCGCTTCGATTTCCAGTCCGGATAGCACGACGCTGACCGCCATGACGGTTTCCATCGACAATCCGCAAGCATCCGCTAGCGAGCAACTTTCGGTCGATACGACGGGCACCTTGCTGACGTCGAACTTCTCAGGCAACGTGCTGACCGTTTCCGGCGTTGCCGATGTGGCCGCCTATCAGACATTGCTGACGAAAGTGCAGTACAAGATCGCGTCGGCTGCGTCGGCTTCCGGCACGCGTTCCATTTCGGTCGTCGTCAACGACGGAACTAAATCGAGCGACGCGGTTAGTTCGACGATCACCGTCGTGCAGGGGAACGGCCCCAGCGGTTATACGATTGCCGCCGATAAGAGCATAGTCAACGCAACGGCAGCGGCCTCGACGGGCTTTACGTTTGCCGGTGCCACGACGGGCACCACGTACAAATATACGGTCAATAGCAGCGGCGGCGGAACGGCCGTCACGGGCAGCGGGTCCGTTACTTCCGTCACGCAAGACATCACCGGCGTCAACGTGGCATCGCTCTCCGACGGCACGCTAACCTATAGCGTGACGTTGACTGACGGCAGCGGCCAGACCGGGGGAGCGGCAACCGCAACGGCGACGCTCGAAAGAGTCGCGCCGAGCGGTTATACCGTCGCTCCAAACAGTAGTTCAATCAACGCTTCCACAGCGACCTCCACAGGTTTTGCGTTCACCGGCGCTGAGGTTGGGGCAACCTTTAATTATTCGATCGGCAGTTCGGGCGGCGGCACGGCCGTGACCGGCAGCGGCACGGTGACTTCGGCGACGCAAAGCGTCACCGGCATCAATCTGACGACTCTCACCGATGGCACGGTTACTTTCAGCGCGACGCTCACCGATACGGCCGGAAACGTGGGCACTGCCACTACCGCAACCGCAACACTCGACCGCGTGGCACCTTCCGGCTATGCGATCTCGGCCAGTCCGGCATTGATTGGACCGTCCTCGTTGACGGCCGCCGGCTTCAATTTGACCGGTGCCACGGTCGGCACGACGTACAACTTTACCGTCACCAGTAGCGTCGGATCTGGTTCGACCACCGGTAGCGGCACGGTGACCTCAACCACTCAAAACGTGACCGGCGTCAACGTCTCGGCACTTCACGATGGCACGCTGACCTTTAGCCTGACGCTGACCGACGCGGTTGGAAACGTGGGCACGGCGGTTACCTCGACGGCAACGCTCGATACTGCGGCCCCCAATGGATTTACCGTTGCCGCCAGTCCGGCCGCTTTGAACGCTTCGACGGCCGCATCCGCCGGCTTCAACTTCACTGCCGCTGAGTTGATCGACACGTATAACATTACCATCACCAGTAGCGGCGGCGCGGGAACCGCGACCAGCAGCGGAA
>JANXOJ010000012.1 GCA_025353625.1 Planctomycetota bacterium
CCGCTTATAGGCGGCCCACGGCGGCACGCTCCTGCTCGATGAAGTCACCGAGATCGATCTGCAACTTCAAGCCAAGCTGCTGCGAGTCCTTCAAGAACGTTCGTTCGAGCGCGTCGGTTCCTGCAAGACGCTGCACGTAGACGTTCGCGTTCTGGCCACGACAAACCGCGATTTGCATGCCACCGTTGTCGCGGGGCGATTTCGTGAAGACCTTTATTTCCGTCTGGCCGTACTTCCCATGCACGTGCCGCCGTTGCGAGCTCGCAAGGAAGACATCCCCGAGTTGGCCGCCTACTTTTTTCAACGCTGTGCGCGCCGCTTACAACGCGATCCACGTTCGCTGGAGCCGGCGGCAGAACAGCTTTTGCTCGACTATCACTGGCCGGGAAACGTCCGCGAGTTGGAGCATATCGTCACTCGCTCGAGCGTCCTCTGCACGGGCGACCGCGTAACGGCGGACGAACTTCGCCGCTGGCTCATCGACGCGCCGGCAGAAAAAGAGACCGCGGCGACGGAAGGAGTGCCGGTCGGCATCAGCTTGGAAGCGATGGAACGCCGGCTGATCGAGGCGACGTTGGATCACTATGGCGGCCACCGCGCTCGCACCGCCAAGGCGTTGGGTATCGGCATCCGCACGCTCAGCGGCAAGTTACGGCAGTACGGTTACGCCCCGCGCGAGAAGTCGTTTATGCAGTAGGTCAGTACGCGCCGCGTTCCCGTGCCCTGCCTGGGAACGAGGGGAACCTACGGCACATTTTGCCGATAGCAACGCGCAGGAATTGCCGGTCATCGGCAAAAATCGTATCGGCCAACATTCTGCCGTAAAAGATCGGCAGCGAGAACAAAAAACCTTAACGCTATTTCATACAACACGTTACGAAGGGATCGGGACCGCGCAAGGTTGCCTGCTTGAGGAGTCCAACCTGCCCGCTGGCACGTCGCTTGCACTGGAGTGTTCACCATGTTTTCAAACCTATTTCAATCGACGACGGTTCCCATCCTGCAAGAGGTGGTTGCCTTTTCCCAGGCGCGTCAAACGGTATTGGCAGGCAACATCGCCAATATCGACACGCCCGGATATATGGCCAAAGACCTATCGGTCGAGGACTTTCAATCGCGGCTTAAACGGGCGATTGAGACGCGCGATCAACCGCAAGTGCGATCGCCGGGCGAAGTCGATTTGCCCGCCAAGCCAATGATGGCCGATGTTGCCAAGTCATCGCAGTCGATCCTTCGTCACGACTTGGGCAACGTTGACATGGAAAGCCAAGCGACGGAAATGGTAAAAAACCAAATGCAGCACAACCTCGCTCTGACCCTTTTGACGGATCAATTTCACCAGTTACAAATGGCCATCAGCGGCCGCGTATAAAAATCTAAAATCTTCTCCCGAACCCTAAACCCTCCCTCCTCCCATGCTATCAGCCATCGACATCAGTACCAGCGGCCTGGTGGCGCAGCGGATGCGCATGATCCAGATCTCGAACAATATCGCCAACGTGAAAAGCACGCGGAACGAGCGCGGCGAGTCGGTGCCCTATCAGCCCAAGACGGTGGTCTTTCAGGCCGACGAGGGCCAGGGCGGTAACGGCGCGGCGGGCGTGAAAGTCAGTTCGATTCAGGCCCTGCCGGTCGAGCCGATCTGGCGCAACGATCCAAGCCATCCCGACGCAATGAAAGAAGGCCCGCACAAGGGCCAAGTGGCAATGCCGAACATCGACATGATGACCGAGTTCACGAATGCCTTGGAGGCAGCCCGATCGTACGAAGCGAACCTTGGTGCGATGGATATTACGAAGGATATGGAACATCAGACGCTTAGGATACTTGCGTAGTGAGAACGACGAACGACGAAGTTCCATTGGCCGAACCAATATCGAATACCAAACCTGTCTTCAAACTTTGACTTTCGTACTTCTCTCAACATTTGAATTTCGTCCCTCGTCATTTTGCTAATTTTCAATGGCCCCCATTCAAAGCCTATCGACGTCGCCTCTCACACTTCCCGGCAAGGCCGCGGGCCACGCGGGTGCCGTCGAGGGCGGGCCATCGTTCAAGGACTTCCTGGTGAACTCCATCCAGGAAGTCAACACGATGCAAGCCGCCGCGGATAAGGCGGTCGAAAAGCTTAGCACCGGAGGCGACGTCAACCCGGCCGAAGTTCTCACCGCCGTGCAGAAGGCCGATATCGCCTTCCAGATGATGATCCAAGTCCGCAACAAACTGGTCGATGCCTTCACCGAAGTGAAAAATCTTCAAATCTAACTTCCGCACTAACCACCGACCACCAACCCCTGCCTACTTCCGCTCATGGATTCCTTCAACAAAGCCATCGCCCAGATCAACGACCTGTTCCGCTCCATGAGCCCTGGCGGCCGCCTTACGGCCGGCCTGCTCCTGGTCGTGGCCGTCGTGAGCGTAGGCTATTTATTTCAGCAACAGACGGGCGGCGGCGATGAATTCTTGTTTGGCGGCGAGTCGATACCGACGCCAACACTGCAAAAGATGGAAGAAGCTTTTGGCAAAGCCAATCTGAACGGCTTTGCCCTGGAGGGCAGCCGCATGAAGGTACCTCACGCCCAGCGAGCCGCCTATCTGGCCGCGCTGGCCGACGCCAAAGCCTTGCCGCCCAACTTTGGCGAAAAGTTCCAAAAGGCCGTCGAGAGCAACCCCTTCGATAGCAAAGTCGTTCGCGAGCAAAAAATCAAACTATCGCTTCAGGAAGAGCTTTCCGACATTATCAGCAAAATGAAGGGCATCGAAAGTGCCCAGGTACTGATCGATTCGCAACAACAAAACGGCTTCAGTGCAACACTTCTCAAGACCGCTACGGTCGTCGCCAAAGGCATCGGTGCCTTGCCGCTGGATGATGAACAGGTCGATACGATCCGCCACGTCCTCGTCGGTGCCGTCGCCGGCATGAAGCCGGAGAACGTCACCGTCGCCGACTCCAACGGCCCCGTCCACACCGGTGCCGACGCCGAACATGGCGGCAGCGGCGAAAGCCTCTTCCTCAAAGCCACGCGCGAACAAGAACGCGAATTGAACAATAAGATCCAAAAGGCCCTCGTCCGCATCCCCAATATCAATGTCGCTACCTCGGTAACTCTCGATCCGGAACGATTTCGCCGCATGTACGAAATCAAGAACGATCCCAAACCCGTGCCTCTGCGAACCTCGGAATCGAGCGAAAACTCGACCCGCGATTCATCCACGCCGGGCGGTGCGCCGGGATTGCAATCGCAAGGGGGGGCGAACCAGCAGATCGCGCTCGGTGCGGCCGCGAGCAGCAAGGGACCAAATGAAACGAGCGAACGGACAAAGAACGAACTGGTGAATGTGGTATCGCAAACCAGCACCGAAAAGGAGAGCGTGGGGCTTACCCCCAAGATAGCCACGGCCTCCATCGGCATTCCCAGCAGCTATTACGAGAAAGTTTGGATCGCTCGGAATCCGGCGAAGGAAGGCGAAGAGCAAAAGAAGCCCGACCAGGCTGCCATCGATCCGATCCGCGAGGAGATCGTCAAGGACGTTCGCGCCCAAGTTGCCCCCCTGCTTCCGCAAACGACCGACGTCCAAGACCGAACCGCGCTCGTGACCGTAACGACATTCCAAGACATCAAAGGCCCGGAGATCGTCGCGCCGGCCGTCGCGCAAAAGGCATTCAGTTGGTTCAGCCAGAACTGGACGATGGTGGCGATGGTAGGGCTCGTGCTATTTACGCTAAGCACGTTGCGGTCGATGGTTCGCAGCGTGCCCGCTTCGGAAGCGACTCCTCTTTCGATGCGAGTCTCCAGCGAGGAAGGCAATAAAGAAGAGAAGGCCGACGAAGTGCCGGAAGTTGCCGCCGTCCGTCGCTTGCGCCGCATGACCGGCAGTGGCCCATCGCTCCGCGATGAGCTTTCGGACCTCGTCAAGGAAGACCCCGACTCCGCCGCCAACGTCCTTCGGGCGTGGATCGGCCAAGTTAATTGAGGAACGAAACCATGCCCATGAAACTTTCCGCCGAAGGACTCCGCAAAGCGGCCGTGCTGGTATCGAGCCTCGACACGGCTGCCGCCGATGCGGTCCTCGATCAATTGTCGTCCGAACAGGCCCAGCAGGTTCGCGAGATTCTGATCGATATGGACGAGGTCGATCAGAAGGAGCAGCGGCGCGTAATCGACGAGTTCTTCCATACCGGTCCCGTCGCTCCCGTGAAGGCCCCTCCCGGCATCGAACTTGAAGGCCGGCTGGCATGGATGCACTCGCACGACAGCCCGATCCCGTCCAACGACGAGCCGGCCGATGCAAGGCCGACGATTGCCAATCCGTTTGCCTTCTTACATGAAGCCGAGGCCGACAAACTGGCGCGCATCCTTACCGACGAGCGGCCGCAGATGATTGCCCTGGTCCTTTCGCACCTCGCGCCCGAGCGTGCCGGCGGCGTACTTGCACTGCTACCGGAAGCATTGCAGGTTGAAGTGATACATCGCCTCGTCGATCTTGAGGAGACCGATCCGGAAATTCTCCGCGAAGTGGAAGAGGTTCTGCGGTCGCGGCTTTCCCGGCAAGTACAGGTGCAGCGGCGGCGCGTGGCTGGCATACAGGCCGTCGCCGGAATTCTACACGCCAGCAATGGCCAAGTCGGAATGCAAATCCTCGACAACCTTTCCTCGCGCGATAGCACGTTAGCCGACAAGCTCGGCCCTCGGCAATATGCGTTCGATGAACTGTTTGAACTGGGCGACCGCGTGCTGGCCGAACTTTTCGACACGGCCGGCCCGGCACTCATGATGCCGGCGTTGCTTGGCGCACCGCCACCGCTGGTCAATCGGCTCTTGGCCGTCGTGCCGGCAGCCGATGCGCGAGCGATCCGGCAGCAATTGAAATCACCCGGCCCGATCCGCCTGAGCGACGTGGACGAGGCCCGACGCGAAATAGCGCGCATCGCCAGCCGTTTGAATTATCGAGTAACCCATAACGTCGTGCGAGCGGCATAGTCGAGCGGCAGTAGATTGAATCCACATCTCGCTCAGCGAGATCAGTACGTACGGACCAACAAACCATGCCTACCATACTTCGTGCCACCGACCAGAACATGGCCACTGCCAGCGTGGCGTTCAACTTCGACGATATGGCCGGACAGGCAAAAAACTACCTGGACAAGGTGCGCATCGAAGCTGGAAGGATCGTCGCGCAAGCTCAGCAAGAGGCCAACGCCGTTCGGGCCAACGCAAAAGAAGAAGGCCGACAGGCCGCGCTGGCCGAAGTCGATCAGATGATTCAACGCCAGCTTGCAACGGTGATTCCCGCCTTGCGGAAGGCCATTCAAGACATCGATCAGGCAAAACAAGCATGGCTGGCCCAATGGGAAGCGGCCGCAATCCACGTCGCGGCCGAGATTGCCAAGCGGATCATTCGCCGCGAATTGACCCAGCAGCCCGACATCCCGCTGCCCTTGATACGCGAAGCGTTGCAACTTGCCGCCGGCAGCCCACAGGTGCGATTGCATCTACATCCCAACGATCGAAGAGCCTTGGGCGAACAGGTGCAATTGCTCGTCCTGGAGTCGTCGGGCTTGGGCGACGTGCAGGTTGTCGCGGATGCAACGATTACTCCCGGCGGATGCCGCGTGGAGACTCGCTTCGGCACCATCGATCAAACGTTCGAGGCTCAACTTGGCCGCGTGGAAGAGGAACTTCGCCCGTGATCTTAAAGATGACCGACCAACTCGATCAGATCGTGACCACGGCCGTAACGGGCAGCGTGGCGCAGACCGTCGGCATGACGATCTCGGCCGCCGGATTCCCCGCGCCCGTCGGGGCGATTGCCGAGATTCAGCGCGAAACGGGGCCGCCACTGCTGGCCGAAGTGATCGGCTTCCGCGATCAAATGACGCTGCTATATCCCTTGAGCGATCTGACCGGCATCCGCCACGGCAATCGCGTGCGGTTGCAAAAGACCGCGCGATGGCTCCGCGTCGGCGAAGGATTGCTCGGACGGGTGATCGACGCCAAAGGCCGCGCCGTCGATGGCAAGCCCCAACCGGCACTCGTCGAACGGACTTCGATCGACGGAGTGCCGCCGCACGCCTGCTCGCGCCCGCGGATCGACCAGCCGCTCGGCACGGGAATCCGAGCGTTGGACGCCTTGTTGACCTGCGGCAAGGGTCAGCGCATGGGCATTTTCGCCGGCTCGGGAGTGGGCAAGAGCGTACTGATGGGCATGATGGCCCGCTACACGTCGGCGGACGTCAACGTCATCGGACTGATTGGCGAGCGCGGCCGCGAGGTCAACGAGTTTATCGAGCGCGACTTAGGCCCGCAAGGTCTGGCGAAGAGTGTGGTGGTGGTTGCCACCAGCGACGAGCCGGCCTTGGTCCGCGTGCAGGCGGCCACGACGACCGCGACGATTGCCGAGTATTTCCGCGATCGAGGCAAGGACGTGCTGATGCTCATGGATTCCGTGACGCGGTTCGCCATGGCCCAACGCGAGATCGGCCTGGCTGCCGGCGAACCGCCCGCCACGCGCGGCTATCCGCCCTCGGTCTTTGCCGTGCTGCCGAAACTCGTCGAGCGAGCGGGCCGCAATCCGCTGGGAAGCATCACGGCCTTCTTCACGGTGCTGGTGGAAGGCGACGATCCCAACGAGCCGATCGCCGACACCGTTCGCGGTCTGCTGGACGGCCATACGTGGCTTTCCCGCAACCTCGCCAGCCGCGGTCACTATCCGGCCATCGACGTGCTGACAAGCCTCAGCCGTTTGATGTCCGACATCGCCAGCGAAGAACACCGCCGCGCGGCCACGGTAGTCCGCAGTCTTCTGGCTGCGTATCGCGATCACGAAGACTTGATTTCCAT
>JANXOJ010000026.1 GCA_025353625.1 Planctomycetota bacterium
GCTGCTGGCCAAGCTGCGGCTTGTCGTGCTTGGCACGCTTGGCTTGTGGCTCGGGGCGTTGTTATTGGCTTGCATCTTGCTCTTCGACGGACTTTTATGCGAGGTGTCCATGTGGCTCACGTCGTGCTTTTGCGAATCGTTCTTCGAGTGTTTGTACGAATCGTCATGGCTGTGCTTGTCGTAGCAATCCTTATCCCAGAACTTGTTCGAGTAGCAGTTGCTGCTCGGGTAGCAGGAATAGTCAGGGCAGTACGACGAATAGCACCGCTCCGGGCAGTACGAAGGCGTCGGGTAGTACGAAGCTGAATCGCAGTATGGAGCCGATTCACAGTACGAAGCTGGCGGGCAATATTGCGTCTGGCAGTAATCGGGGCAGTAATCCGGGCAATACTCGGGGCAGTACGACGAGCACGGATTGTAGCAGTAGGGGCGGCAGTAATCGTTGCAATAACTGGGATGGCAGCTATTCGGATAACCGCACCAATCCGCACCGTGACCGTAGCTGGATTTATCCCAACACTTTTCGGAGCCGTGCGACTTGGAATACGACGAGTTTCCCTTGCTCGTCATCGAGCTCGACTTCATACCCTGGGAATGACTTTGGTTGCCGACGCTGGAAGCGTGGCCGGCGTTGCCTTTCGAGCCGTTGCCGCCAGTGGCCGCGTTGGCCACTCCGAACCCAGAAGCACCGACCACCACAGCCAACGCGACGAGCGACTTCACTGAAGCATTCATAATACCGACCCTTTCGTAAATTGTTTTTGATCGAACTGACTGTCGGCCAAACCACATGGCCCATCGTTCACTATCTAATACGGGCAGAAACGGGACTGTTACGAGCGGCGATGCTTTTTTGCCGAAATCGCGAAGAACGAGCAAAACCCTTGCCGTTTGCCGTCGCTGAAGATGAGTTGATTTCAGCACCGGATACCAACCCTACAGGAGTCACGCAACGACAGGCATCCAATCTTCCTTGCTCTTCTTTTCGTGCTTGATCTTTCCCAACCTTTGTGCCGCGTCTTGCGTTTCCTCGGCAACAGCATTTTCGTCCAACGGCAAAAAATTACCCGCGTCGGTCGGACTTGTCGGAATCCAGCCCATTTTGGTCGGAATGATGGGAACCCAAGTAATCCAATTTACGAGATCGTTTGGCAATCGCATCGCTGAACTGGAAAGGCACCTCATTTAGACGCAGCGGCATGAAGATTAAAGTACTGCTTTCGGGATTCTGTGAATTGCTGCCGCAAATAAAAAAAGCCCGCGTCCAGCAGGACGCGGGCTTTTTCGCGAGTTCTTCGGGGGCGTTGGCCCAGGTCAATCCATCGTCCGCTTAGCCGCGAGCGGTGTGCGACCCAGTGGAACCGCTGTGGCTGGTCACGCTGCGGCTCGTCGTGCTTGAGCCACTCTGTTTGTGGATCTGGGCGTTGCCCTTGGAACCGTTGCTGGTGGTCACACTGCGGCCGGTTGTGCTTGGGACGTTTTGCTTGTGGATCTGGGCGTTGCTGTTGGCTTGCATCTTGTTCTTCGACGAATTGTTACGCGAGGCGTTTATATGGCTCTGGTCGTGTTTGAACGAATCGTCGTGGCTGTGCTTGTCGTGGCAATCCTTATCCCAGCAATGGCTGCCCCAACAATTGCTCGGGTAGCAGCTGTTGCTCGGATAGCAGGAATAATCCGGGCAGTAGGTCGAAAAGCAACGATCCGGGCAGTACCAAGGTGTCGGGCAGTACGAAGGCGTCTGGCAGTAAGGTACTGAATCGCAGTACGGTGTCGAATCGCAGTACGGAGTCGAATCGCAATACGGAGTCGAATCGCAGTACGGAGTCGAATCGCAGTACGGAGTCGAATCGCAGTACGGGGTCGAATCGCAATACGGCGTCGAATCGCAATAGGAAACTGGCTGACAATCTTGCGGCTGGCAGTAATTGGGGTAGCAATCGTCGCCATAGCTGACCGCTGCCAAATCCGAAACACCGAGTACCACAACAACCGCTACGAGCGTCTTCAAGGAAATTTTCATAATACGGACCCTTTCCAAATTGTTTTTTGACCGGACTGACTGTCGGCCAAACCATTTGGCCCGTCGTTCACTACCTAATACGGCCAGAAAGGGAGGTGTTACGAGCGGCGATGCTTTTTGACTGAAGTCTCGTTGGAACCGGTGATAACCGCAAAAGCACGGGAAAGCAGCGCGGTGGCAAACATGGCGAAACAGAAGCCGGCAGCCCCTAGAATGATGAGGCTGGCCACAAGAATACGAAACGCGAACGATTCACCATCCGAGGGGTCGATGGGGCCGGCACCCATGAGCATGAGAACCGCCCCAGCCAGGGGAATCACCCCGGAAAGCACTTGCAAGAGCCGCAATCGCCACGGCACGGCCCGCAATTCGGCGGCAGCCGTTATGCGAAAATCCTGCCGGTCGCACCACAGGCGCGGGTAGATCACGCACAGAGATATCCATTGCACGAAGAGCATGGAATAGGTCAACGCGATCAGTCCTGAAATAGTGAACGAGATAAATAAGTGTGCCCATTGGGCCGTAGGTAGCGTGCCGGCGACGAGTTTTAGGCAAAATGGGAATATAATTCCGCCCGGCAGCCACCCCAGGCAGGCCATGGCGGCGGCCACCAGCGGCCAAGCAGCGGCCAGCCGCCGCGCGGAATCGATCTTGGCACGATCCGCCGGCAGCCGCTCGCGCACGAGCAGCCAGGCTCGCCACACGGGCAGCGTCACGATTACCGCAACGGTCAACCCCACGATGTAACCATACGAATCGTAGCCCAAAATGATGTAGCCGAAAATTGCCTGCTGGGCTTTGGTCAAGTGGCTGATGATGCGAACTTGATTGTAGGCGATATTGATGAACGTGGCGACGATGTGCGGGGCCAAGGCCAAAATCATGAGCCAAAGGATCGGACGTCTTGCCACGACGCCGCGCATGCCGCCTATATCGGGCATTTCACGCTCGGCCGATTCCAATTGCCGGCACCCTTCCAATGCGGCGGAAAGCTCGCGCCCCGATGGATATCGCTGGGCTGGATCGGGGTGCATGCAGCGCGTTACGGCTCGATCGAGCGAACGCGGCAGCTCTGCCGCAAGGGGGGGGGGCAGCTCGCGCCGCAATGTGGCCATCGCTCGCACGACTTCGGTTTTCGTCTTGCCCTCGGGCGTGTGAGAAAAAGGCAAACCGCCGCTCGCCATCTGGTAGAGTACGACGCCCAGCGAATAGATATCCGCAGCCTGGGCCACACGATCGGTCGGAACATTGGCATCCGGGGCAAAGGCGTCGAGATGTTCCGGGGCCATGTAGGCCAGCGTGCCGCCAAGCCGATCCTCGGAGCCGGGGCCGGTTTCCAGCGGTTGAAAGGCTAGGTTGAAGTCGACCAAAAGCGGACGGCCATACTGGCTGATCATGATATTGCCGGGCTTGATGTCGCGATGGATCACGCCCTGCGAATGTGCATAATGGAGCGCGTCGGCCAGCCGCGCGCCAATCCAGCAGACAGTCTCTACCCAATTGAAGCCGGCGAGTGCTTCGCGATTCCGCATTGCCGCCGGATCAAAGGAAGCGGGCCGGAGGGTCAATTGATCGACGATTTCCAACAGCTTTTGCCCACTCCATTGGCTCGGCTCCACGGCTGCCAGCGAGTCGATTACGTCCTGGAGTGTTGGGCCGGGAACGTACTGCATGCAGAGCAGTTGCGTGCCGGCATCAAGCGACGTTTCGGAAAAGACCTGCACGATATGTTCGTGTTCCAGCCGCGCCATTTTGCGGCCCTCGCCCCCTTGCCAGGCCGTAACCTTCAAGGCAACTTGCCGATCGAGCGATACCTGCCGAGCCAAGTAGACGGCCCCAAAAGCCCCCCGTCCCAGCAGCGACTGAATCTCGAAGTCATCCAGTCGATAGCCCGGCTTCAACTCATCGAGGACCACCGGCTTCACATCGGAAGCGGCCGTATGCAAAGGTGCTGGGCAGCTTGGTGCCATGCCCGTTCCGGCAAGATCGACCAGCGACTCGTCGTGCGGCGTGGAGAGCAGCCCATTAACTTCAGGAATATGCATCGCGGTATCGACCTCACCGCGCTTGTCCGGCTGCATCGATTCGAGTACGAGCGTTGGTTCAGACATGGCGTCTCTCGAACGAAAAACTACGTTGACGGGTCGTCCAACGGTTCGCCGCGCCGTCGCTGGAGGGCCAAACGGCAATAACCTTGCAAGTTGAGGTCGATCAACTCTTGTTCAGCTTCGTCGAGCGAGGCATTGTCCAACGAGCCTAGCACGAGATCGAGTATCCGCTCGGCAAGCATTTCCCGCGCGCGATGAATCAGGACGCGAACCGAACTGGAACTGATCGGCTTGGCCAACTTCTTACTGATTTGTTCGGCAATTTCCGGCGAGCGAAGGTCGGGGTTCTCACTCCGAAACCTAAGTACGGTATGGTAGGGCGTGCCCGTCGTCTGCTCGGTCTGGGCCAACGAGGTCCAACCTTTGGAAAGCAATTCATCGCGCCACGATTTTGTCCATGCCTCATCTTCTTTGTCGGGAAGGTCGTCGGACGGGCGGTCTTCCGGGTCGATGGCCAGAACCTGCGTGGCATTGCGCTTCCCGCGCCGCTGATAATCGATGATCAGGTGATAGAGAGTCGTCTTGAGGAAGCTGCGAAATCGGCCGTGACTGGCCTGGGCGCGCTGGAATGCCCCGCTGACAAGCTTCAGCGAAAACTCCTGGAAAACCTCGTCCGCGGCGTCTTCGTTGCGTAGCGATGCCAAAAGGTAGCGACGCACGGCACCGCCGTAGCGGTCAAGAAGTACCTGCTGCGCCGCTTGGGCAGTGTTTCCACCGCCATCGTTCGCCTGACGAACGACCGACCAAAGTGTATCGATCCGGCTGAGCCGTAGATCGTCTTGATTCATGGGCGATCCTTGCAAGGCAAGAGGAAAGGTGGCAGCTTTTCCGCACTATTCTAAACTGTTTTGCAACAGGGGACAAGCTCCGGCGACCGTCGTTGAGGCCGTCGTTGGGACTCGGCCGCCAAGCCAAGCCGTAAGGTCGGCCATGACACGATCCCGCTCGGGTTCATCGAGTAGTTCGTGATAGAGTCCGTCGTATACTTGGAGCGTTTTGTCGCTACTGCTTGCTTTCTCGCAGAATTGGCGGCTTCCGGCTACTCCGCAAACCATGTCCGCGCTGCCGTGAAGTATCAGAAGCGGAACGCGAAGTTGCATGGCGTCGGCGGGCAATTGTTTGATCGCACAAAGGGCCTCGGCACCCAGTCGCACGGTAAATCGGCCTTGGAAGAATAACGGGTCGCGGCGATACGAAGCGACGGCTTCCGCGTTGCGGGAAAGCCAAGCAGGGTCAATTTGGGCAACCCGTAACTTGGGAAAGAAAAGCGATCCAATGGATGCTAAATGCCGCAGTCGAGGCATAAACTCGTCGGCCACGGCAAGCAAGGGGCCGGTAAGGATTAGGCCCGCCAGATTCACGTTGCGCCGAATTGACCAGCGGCCGGCAATCAGCCCGCCCATGCTGTTGCCGAAGAGAAAAATGGGCAAGTTTGCGTATTTGGATTTTACTTTGCCAAAAAAGATATCCAAATCGAGCAAGTACTCATCGAAGGAGCCAACATCACAGCGCGGACCTTCCGAGCGGCCGTGCCCCCGGA
Organism: Planctomycetota bacterium; assembly: GCA_025353625.1. Classification (GTDB taxonomy): domain Bacteria; phylum Planctomycetota; class Planctomycetia; order Pirellulales; family Thermoguttaceae; genus JANXQG01. Next base: position 5,669 of record JANXOJ010000026.1, read on the forward strand.
GGTCCATCGCGTAAACGGCATATCCTTCGCCCACGAGGGCTTCGGCGGTTTCGGCATGACGGCCACTGTGTTCCAAAAGGCCGTGAACCAACACGACCACCGCTCTTGGCTGTCCTTCGGGTAGCCATGCCTGCTCAAACAGCGGCAGGTTGTCGTGTCCGGCGAATGTTCCTTCAGAGTGTGGCATAAAAGCTTATACGGGCGAGCGGAGCCGGCGTGACAACGGGTAGCTGGATATTTGGCGACGCGCGTCGCGCGACCGAACCAAATGGACGTATTTTAGCAAGATTTGAACCATTCCGGTTTCACTCCACTTTCTCCCTTCAATGATATACCCAAAAGGCTGGACCTGCTTCTAATTTGAACTTTTTTCAATTGCAATTGCCAATCGATCACACTAGAACATTCGCGAATTGAATCGGTCTGGATTCTCGGATTGCGGAGGTCGAGGAAGCCCGCGCGACTCTCCCAGTACTGTAAAAATCAGTTACTTCCCCCGAACGTGCAGCTCATCCGGAGTAATTAGCAAGAGCGAGTCGCGGTTGTAGCAGATTTTTCCCGCCCGATAAAACGTCTCCAGGTTGCCGGCTAGCCCGATAATTCTTTCCGTGTTCGCCTGTTTTGCTCCCAACTCCCTTGCTCGCTCCAGCGACTGCAGTGCCGCAGGGAAATCTCCCGCCTCGGCCTGGGCCGCAGCCAAGGCCACGAAGGGGTGCGGATATCCGCGATTTGATTGCTCGATCGCCCGATTAGACAAGCGAATTGCCTCGGTTGGATTGCGAATTACCGGATCGGGATCCGTCGAAAGTAGCCAGGCGGTCATCGTTAGCGCAAGGATCGAGTTCGGCTCAACATCGATCGCGAGTTTCCAATTTTCTAAAGCCTTGATAGGCCGCTTGGTGACGAAATAGAGATAGCCGAGCGAGTGCGCGGCATCGCCCCGGACGCCCGGAAACTTGAGCATCGCCTCATAGCAAGCAATGGCTTCCTCGAACTTTTGTTGCCGGCCGAGGACGGTGCCCAATTTCATGCCGGCTTCCGTGTATTCGGGATTTATTTTGAGCGCGATGCGAAAGTTCTTCTCCGCCTCCGGGAAATCGCCGCGGAGCATCAGGCCGGTCCCCAGGTTGACGTAACTCTGGTCGAAGTCGGGGCGGATCTCGATGGCCGTGCGGTAGTGCTTCAAGCCTTCTTCGAGTTGGCCCTTGAACGTCAGCACGTTGCCCAAGTTGATGTGGCCTTCGACGTAGCGAGGACGGATTTCGACGGCCCGGCAGAAATGCTCGAAGGCCTCGTCCATGCGTCCCTGTTCCTGGCGAATGTAGCCCAGGTTGTTGTGAGCCACGGCGATATCCGGATTGCTTGCCAATGCGGCAGTCCAAAAGGTATCGTTGTTTTTCCAGGTGGCCGTTTGCACGGAAGTTTTCAGCGCGAACAGCGGAATTGCGACGGCAACCGCCGCCGCCCACGTCCACCGTCGTTGGGGCCATCGAGCCATCCACGTTTCAAGGCCCCAGGCGAGCACGATGTAAAGCCCAATGTGCGGTAGGTAAGTATACCGGTCGGCCATCGATTGTACGCCGACCTGCACCAAGCCAATCACCGGGAAAATCGAAATCAGGAACCACAACCAACCGACGGCCAGCCAACCGCACCTGCGTTGCCGGATTGCCAAAGCACTCACTCCCACCAGGACGGCGAGCGAAATCGTCACTTTCAGCCACGCAATGCCATGTTCCGGAAACGGATACATCGGGGCCAAATTGGCCGGCCAAAACAACATGCCGACGTACGAGGCATAGGCCGCAACGGAGTTGGTCAGCCGCATCGAAAACGAGATGTTGTCGATCACCAGCATCGCACCGCGCTGGGCGAACATCGTGATGCTGCACGAGGCGAGAGCAAGGAGGAACAGCGGGGCCTTTTCGATTATCGCGCGGGAGAGGAGGATTGCTGCCATGCCGCGGCGCGGTGCGATCGACAGTTGCCCGGATCGAATTGCTCTCGCCCCCGGCCCCTTTCCCGAGTATGGGAGAGGGGAGTAAGGGGGACGTCTTAGCGGCCAGTAATCCAACAATAGCAGCAATACCGGCAGGCTTACCAGCATCGGCTTGGCCATTAGACCGAGGCCATAAAATGTGACTACGAGCAGGTAGCGCGGCCACGACCATTCGCGCGTGGCGTAACGGCCGTAGGCCCAAAGGGTAAGCATGAAAAATAGCCCGCTGAGTACGTCCTTGCGCTCCGATATCCAGGCAACCGACTCCGCGCGCATGGGGTGGACGGCAAAGAGCACGGCAACCAACATGCTGGGCCACAGGGCGGAAGTCATTTGTCGCAATGCCAGGAAGAGGACCACAACATTCGCCGTATGGAGCAAAAGATTCGTTCGGTGATAGGCCCACGGATGTTGCAGACCCTCAGGGCCGAACATCTGGCTATCGAGCATGTGGGAAAGCCAAGTCAGAGGGTGCCAGTTGTCGTATTCAAGGCTTGTGAATGCCCATTCGATCGATTCCTTGGTCAGCCCTTGAACTACATGGGCGTTATTGTAAACGTAGCGATTGTCGTCCAGATTGACGTAACTGAAATCCTTGCTGCTTACTACCTGAAAGGCAACCCAGGTAAGAAGCGAAAGGATGATGCAAACCCCGGCAGTCACCCAGCGGCGACGATCCGAAGGGGGCTTTCTCTCCGCGGATGGAATTCTCGAACGAGCAGTTACCGACGATATTTCACGTTTACGTTTTCGCCCCATGCGTCCATTTTCATCGCTGCCGTTAAAAATGTAAAGCAGGCTATTTTCCGGCCTGCAAACTTTGCATGTAGTATTTCTGAACGTACGCAACGCACGATTGGCCGTTGGCGGCCGCGCGAACGCAATGGGCCTCCGGAGACTTGGCTTTTTCCACGATCGCGCGGGTGCGCGTGGCAACGCCTTCGCGGATGTCTTTTTCGATCTCTTCGCAGGTCAGGCCAAAACATGCACAGACTGGGGCATCCAAATCTTTCGGATAAACCGCTCGTTCCAGATTGGCCGTCAGAACAGTTCGCTCGAACTGGTCAAAATAGGCGACCTCGCAACGTGGCGACGGGCAAAAATTTGCCAACGGAGAAATCGTCCGCCGCTGGTCATCGCTGAGATGCGATTCCAACGTTTCGCCGCCGACCGGCTCGCCTTCCGAGCCGCAGCGCGGGCAATATTCCGCAGTGGAATCGGGTTCGCGTACGAATGCTTTGTTCATGGAAGCCATTTTAGCTGAAGATTGAGTGCTTGACATACGGCTTTATTTAGTTTGCCTGATTGTTGCATGTGTTTCATCTATGCTGTTTGTAATATCCTTCGCAGATTAACCAAAATATCGTCGCCGCGGTCCCGATATATCTCAGACAGCAATGGACTTCACAACACCTCACTTTCTGCTCTATTCAACGGTCGACCGCTCGGCGGGCAGCGGGCGGTGGCAGTTCGCGCTGCGAACCAGCGATGGTGCCCAGCGGTTCGAGGCCGCCGACGCCGAGCCCGACCTTCCCAGCGAACGACTCGACCTTCTGACCGTAATTCGTGCCCTAGAGTCGCTCGATCAGCCATCCCGCGTCACATTGGTCGATTGTAGCGACTACATCTGGAAGGGGGTTCTATATGGCCTTCCAGAATGGCGGTCGAACGGCTGGCGATGGGAATTTTTCGGTCAAATGGTTCTGGTGAAGAATTCGGACCTGTGGCAACGGCTAGATCGGGCACTACGATTCCACAATGTGGAGTGCCGCCGTCGCCGCATCGACCAACCGCACAACACCGTCGTCGTGGCCAAACCTCACCATTTGGATAATCCGCCAGTGGTGGGGATTCGCGAAAGGCTTGCCGATTGGGTAAGATATGCAGCAGCAGCGGTGGTTCCCCTGGGATGGCGTCGGCGAATTCAAATCGCTCGCAAGTCGCTCTTGGGGTGGGTTTCCGCACGTTCTGCCCGGCGGCCGATTGTTTGGTCGAGTCGGATATGAATGATGGGTTAGTGGAAGTGCCGCGAGTAGCCGGTCCCGAAACGGGAACACAGTGCGTTGCAAGCCGAGCGAACGAAAACAAGGAAGTTAAACTGAACATGCAGCGGCATGTTCCCACAAGGAGGAATCCGTGCGAACAAGCGTTGGGCTCGAAAGTATTCACCGACTGATACAAGGTAACCACAACAATCCGTTTGAGCTGTTAGGCCCACACGAGGTTGACGACGCCGGCCGCCGGGCATTGGCAGTTCGCGCATTTTTGCCGGATAGCTCCCAGGCATGGGTGGTCGATCCGGCGCAAGGCGAAGCGGCTCGACCGATGCGACGGATTCATCCGGCGGGCCTGTTTGAGGCGATTTGTCCGCTGTCCGAAAAAAACAAGAATTCACGTTATATGTTGCGAATGGCAGACGAGGTAGGAATGAAAAGTACAATTCACGACCCTTACGCATTTCCGACCCTTTTGACCGAATACGATATGTATTTGCTCAATGAGGGGCGGCATTGGCAAAGCTACAACCGTCTGGGAGCACACCTTCGCACAATTGACGGCGTCGATGGCGTCAACTTCGCGGTCTGGGCACCGAATGCCACCGGCATGAGCATCGTCGGCGACTTCAACAAGTGGGACGGCCGTCGGCACCCCATGCGCAAACATATTCCTAGCGGCTTCTGGGAACTGTTCGTGCCGGGGTTAACCGAGGGAACCAACTATAAATATCAGATTCGAAGTAACGACGAAGTTTTTGAAAAATCCGATCCCTACGGTTTTGCCGCTGAGGTGCCTCCCCGAACAGCGTCGAAAGTTGCCAACCTCGACAGCTACCAATGGCGGGATGAAAATTGGATTGGCAAGCGGCGTGAAACGAACTGGCAGGAGAAGCCGGTTTCGTGTTACGAGGTGCATCTGGGCAGTTGGAGGCGGCCCGGCGACGATCCCCAGCGCTGGCTGACCTATCGCGAGTTGGCTCACCAACTCGTCGATTACTGCAAGGAGATGCACTACACGCACCTGGAATTGATGCCGGTCAGCGAGCATCCGCTTACGGCCAGTTGGGGATACCAAACGGTCGGTTATTTCGCAGCCACGAGCCGCTACGGCGCGCCGCAAGATTTTATGTACTTTGTCGATCTGTGCCATCAGAACGACATCGGCGTGATTCTCGATTGGGTGCCGGCCCACTTCCCCCGCGACGGCCACGGCCTGCGGCAGTTCGACGGCACGGCTCTCTACGAACATGCCGATCCCCGCCGCGGCGAACATCGCGACTGGGGCACGCTGATC
>JANXOJ010000034.1 GCA_025353625.1 Planctomycetota bacterium
GCCAAGCCAGCCAAGCCAGCAGGCCAGAGATATTCAGCGGGCCAACAATGGCAACGGCCCGACCGCGTCCGATGGTGGCCATCGTGCCGCGATCTCGATAGCGAAACGGCGGCAAGCTTCCACCGGCAATCCGTTTGCCGATAAGCTTCGCAACGTAGTAGCCTTGCTGCATGGCGACGGGTGCCAAGCCCGGCAATGGATTTCCCTTGCCATCGTCGGCGTGGGCCAGATCGCCGATGATAAAAACCTCCGGATGTCCGGTCAAGGATAGATCGGGCCCAACGGGCACACGGCCCTGTCGATCGGCTTCGACGGAGGCAGCGGCAGCTAGGCAATTGCCCAACGGCGAGGCGCGCACGCCCGCGCCCCAGAAGAGAGTTGCCGCCTCAATGGTTTCGGTCTGATCGCCCGATTTCAACGTCACGCCATCGACGCGAACGTCGGTGACCATCGTTTTCGTCTGCACGATGACGCCCATACTTTCCAACTGCTTCTGCGCGCAGGCCGAGAGCTTGGGCGGAAATACGTGCAACAATCGCTCGTTGTTTTCAAGCAAAAAGATGCGGGCTTGGGATGGGTCGATATTGCGAAATTCACCGCGCATGGTGTGCCGCGATAATTCGGCAACCGCCCCGGCCATTTCCACGCCGGTCGGGCCGCCGCCCACGATGACGAAGGTCAATTGCCGCCGCTGCCTCTCGGGGTCGGCCTCCCGTTCGGCCGCCTCGAAGGCCAATAGAACGCGGCGGCGAATGTCGGTCGCTTCTTCAATGGTCTTCAACCCAGGGGCAATCCGCGACCATGCGTCGTGGCCAAAGTACGAAGTTTCCGATCCGGTAGCCACGATCAGCGAATCGTATTCCACGCAGCCGTCGAGGAGGTCGACGCGCCTCGCGGCCAGATCGAAGCCCGATACCTCGCCCAACAAAACCTCGACGTTCGAGTGCTTCTCAAGCACCGTCCGCAGCGGCGCGGCGATATTGGCCGGCGATAGCCCTCCGGTGGCCACTTGATAAAGCAGCGGTTGAAATAAGTGGAAATTTCGCCGGTCGATCAAGGTTACCTGGAGCGGCACGCGCCGGAGCGATTGGGCGCAATACAGCCCTCCGAATCCGCCACCGATTATTACAACGCGATGCAACGCCGCCACACTTATACCTTTGCGATGGATGCGGTCGTATCGATCGCCGACGTTGGCTTGGCCGCGTCGTCGGAGGGCGGGGCGGTGGGGGCACCCATCGCATCGTCGAGGAGCGGCTCCGGCGCGATCGATTCGACGTAGCGACGGATGAATCCGACCGTCTCGTCGACGGTATCGGCTTGCACCAGAATGAGGTCGCCCGGCTTGGCGCTTCGCAAGGCAACCTCCACGGCGGCATCGGCACCGCGTATTTCGTCGATCTGGCGGACCCGCTTGCCCAACTCCACGCCGCTGCGGAAGAGGCGAATAATTTCGCCCTCCGTTCGGCCGCGCAGGTAATGGTCTTCGTAAAGGATCACGCGGTCGAATGCCTCGCCCAGCAGTTCGCCCTGGCGGGTCATGTCGCAATCGCGACGATCGCCGGCCGTGCTGTAAACGCACGTCCGCGATTGGTGCGGGAATTTGCTTATCACGGGAATCAGCGCGGCCAAAGCATCCGCGTTATGGCCGTAGTCGACGATGACGGTCGCACCGTGGATGGTCAGTACGTTGAAACGGGCCGGAACTTTTTCCATGTCGGCGGCAAACGATTCGGCTCGGGCACGAATCACATCGTCCGGCACTTTCATGGCCCGCGTCGCAGCAATGGCGGCCAGCGTGTTCTCCACGTGAAAGGTAACGTGACCGCCGTGAGTCAAGGGCACGCGGTCCAACGACATGAAAACTTCCTCGTGCGAGCCTTCGGCAACGATGATGTGGTTGTCGCGCACAAAGAGAGCCTGACCGCCGGCATGGCGATGCCGCACGATGACTGGGTTACTGCCGTCGAGCGCGAAGTAGCATATCTTGCCCGCCGAGTAAGGCTCCATTGCCACGCAATGCGGATCGTTGGCGTTGAGGACGGAAGCTCCATCCGGTGGCACAACATCGACGATACAACGCTTGACTTTGGCCAACTGTTCGACCGTATCAATTTCGTTCAGGCCGAGATGGTCTCCCTCGCCGACGTTCGTTACCACGGCCACGTCGCAGCGATCGAAACCCAAGCCCTCGCGGAGAATTCCACCGCGAGCCGTCTCGAATACGGCCGCTTCCACGGCCGGATTCATCAAGATGCAGCGTGCGCTCTTGGGCCCGCTGCAATCGCCCGTATCGATGCGGCGACTATCGACGTAGATGCCATCCGTACAGGTCATTCCGACTCGCAGGCCCTTGCCTCGCAATATGTGGGCAATGAACCGCGTCGTGGTTGTTTTGCCGTTGGTGCCGGTCACGGCTGCGATGGGAATGCGGCCGTCGTCGTTGTCGGGGAACATGCTGGAGATGATGGCCTCGCCCACCGGGCGGGAGATTCCGACCGACGGCTGCAAGTGCATCCGCAATCCGGGGGCCGCGTTGACCTCGACGATCACGGCATTTTGCTCTTCCAGCGGCACGCTGATATCCATCGCAACAACATCGACGCCGGCAATATCCAACCCGATGACCTGGGCCGCCTCAACGGCACGCGCGGCGACCTGCGGATGGACTCGCTCGGTCACGTCAATCGCCGTGCCGCCCGTACTCAGGTTGCCGTTGCGGCGAATGAGGACAATCGTGTTTGCGGGCGGGACAGACTCCGGCGAATAGCCTTGATCGGCCAAGACGGCCAGCGATACGGCATCGAGCTTGATCTTGCTCAAAACGGTGGCGTGATGTTCGCCGCGACGAGGATCGAGGTTCGCCAGGTCGATCAACTCCTTGATCGTGTTGAGGCCGTCGCCATGTACCTGGGCCGGTTCGCGTCGAGCGGCCGCGACAACTTTGCCGCCGACAACCAGTATACGGTAATCGTGGCCTGGGGCGAACTTTTCAACGACAACATTCTTGCTTTCCGCCAGAGCAGCTTGAAAGGCGGCAACGATCTGCTCGCGGGTCGTCAGGTTGGTGGCAACGCCTCGGCCCTGATTGCCGTCTTGCGGCTTAACGACCACGGGAACGCCGATATCGCAAGCGGCGGCCCAGGCGTCGTCGGCATCCGTCACGGGCCGACCCTCCGGCACGGGCACGCCCACCGCTCGCAAAAGTGTCCGCGTCAGTTCTTTGTCTTGTGCGATGGTCTCGGCAATGGCACCGGTGCGGTCGGTCTCGGCCGCTTGGATGCGGCGCAATTTTGCCGCATAGCCCATTTGCACCAAACTGTCGGAATTTAGCCGTCGTACCGGAATTCCGCGTGCCTTGGCGGCCTTAACGATCGCGTTCGTGCTTGGTCCCAGGCACGCTTCTTGAGCAAAGTCTCGCAAACGATCGACTTCGCCCTTGATATCGAAGGGACTGTTATGGATCGCCGCCAAAATCATTTCGCGGGCCGTTTCGAGGCATTTGCGAGCAAACTGCTCATCCTGATAGGCGACGACCACACGATACACGCCCTTCTCCGACGTTTCGCGGGCACGTCCGAATCCCACCTCCACGCCCGCCAGCGATTGAAGTTCCAGTGTGACGTGCTCCAGGATGTGGCCGGGGTAGGTTCCGTCGCGCAGCCTTTGGAAAAATCCGCCGCGCTCACCGACGCTGCATCGGTGCTCAATCATCGTGGGCAGCCAACTCATCAGCTTTTCGCTGAAGCCCGGGAAGTCGTTGGATGGACGGTCGATATCCTTCAAATCCACCCAAGCTTCCAAAACGGGGGCGTTGGTCCAGATATTTGGACCACGCAGGGCCAGCACTTTACGAAATTCCATAGTTGATTCTCACCGCAGGGAAAAGACCTTGCCGTTCCATGAACGTCGAAGTCTTCGGAAGATTCCTAGTGTTACGCCGGTCGCGGCGTAAAAGTTTCATCGGCGTTCACGGAAATCTGGGGTAATTGCACGCTAGCAACCTTTGGCTATCTGTATCGGCGTACCAATCGCTAAAATCGGAATATAACCAAGGTTCCGTCACAGAATCATCTGCGTTTGCCTAGCCTATTGCCCCTCTACGGTTATGATGCCGCTGAAGCCGGCCACGTCACCCGACATCGGGTGGCGACTCATTTGTTCATCATTTTGCACTTGGATCTTGGTAACTCGGACAGGCATGCATGGGCCGGATTTTTTAATCGAGCCCACGTCAGGCGGATTGCGGGTTGTCCCTTGGTGCGAATCGAATAGGAAATCGACACCAAGAGGCTTCCGGGAAGGCGGGAAGGATACCAAACGGCTCAGGCCGTTAATACCCCAGCGTCCCTACTCCATTGATTGAAACTCGCCGCGACGGGAAAATCAATAGGTGGGCGACCAATTTTCCAGATATTCCCCAAATTGCCCAGTTGGCAATACGTCCTTAAAACGTAGTAATCGAACACCCACCAGGAGGGAGAGGTTGCTTACCGGGGAACTCAGGTGGGCGTATGGAGGTATGCGCGAATCCTGTCAAGCCCCTCTTCCGTGGGCTTTGGCCGAAATCTGCCGCCTTACGAGGATCAAATAATTCACTGCTTGGAAGCGAGATGAAAAGGTTGGCTCGTCGACCGGCTTAAAGCCGCCCTTCTTGAATCAATTGCTCGCACAACTCGCGGAAGCGGTTTGGATTCACATTGGGATTCTTCTTCTTCGCCTGCCCTATCAATTGGCCGAGCCCCTTGGGCTTGCCCTCCTTGACCTCGGCGACGACCTTGGGATTGGCGGCCAGAATCTCGCGACAGAGGTTTTCAAGTGCCGTTTCATCGACGGCGGCTATGCCCATCGCTTGCATGGTTTCAGCAAGCGGTTTACCGCCGACGAGCATCTCGACAAAGACTTCGCGGGCGCGGCTCGTCGTCAGTTGCTCGATGCGAACTTTATCGATCAACTCGGCGAGTTGCTTGGGCCTCAGCGAGAACTGTTCGATTGCCGTTTGCTGTTCGTTAAGCGTCCGCAGCACATCCTGTTGGATCCAATTGCTAGCCAACTTGCCGTCGGCGAGAAGGTCGGCGACTTCGATGTAATATTCGACCAGCGTGCGGCCCTGATTCACCAGCACATCGCTATCGTAAGGAGTGATGCCATAGGTTTGTTCCAATCGGCTACGCAATGCGGCCGGCAATTCGCCCAATGCGGCTCGCACGGACTCGACCTGGGCGTCGGTCGTCGTTACCGGCACGAGGTCCGGCTCGGGCAAGTAACGGTAATCGCTCGATTCTTCTTTTTCGCGTTGGAGATAGGTCGTCTGCGACGTTTCGTCCCAACCACGGGTTGACTTGGGCACTTCGCCAAGCTTCTTGCCGGTCTCTTGCCAGACTTCGTAAAGCCGCTGGGCCTCGTAGGTCATCGCCCGTTCGACGGCGCGGAAGCTGTTCATGTTCTTCACTTCCACGATCGGCGTGGCGACGCGGCCTTGGGGCTCGTCGATGTGCAGATTGATGTTGGCGTCCACCCGCAGGCTGCCTTCCTGCATATTGCAATCGGAGACGCCGAGGTAGTTCAAGAGCAACTTCAGTTCCGAGAGGTAGGCTTTCGTCTCGGCGGGCGAACGCAGATCGGGCTGGCTGACGATTTCCAACAGCGGCGTGCCGGCTCGATTGAGATCGATGCGGCTGTCGCCCTTGCCCGCCAGCTCGTCGTGCATGCTCTTGCCGGCGTCTTCTTCAAGGTGGGCGCGGATGATGCCGATTCGCTTGGGTTCAAATTCGCCTTTCGGATCGCCGATCGCCAGCCAGCCGTCACTGCTCAACGGCAGATCGTATTGGCTCGTCTGATAACCTTTCGGCAGATCCGGATAATAATAGTTTTTGCGGTCCCACTTCGTAAAGCGGGCAATCTGGCAGTTCAGTGCAAGGGCGGCCTTCACGGATAGTTCCACCGCGCGGCCATTCATCACCGGCAGCACGCCCGGCATACCGATGCAAACGGGACAGGTATGGGTGTTTGGCGGCGCGCCGAACTTGGTGCTGCATGCGCAGAACATCTTGCTCTGCGTTTGCAATTGAACGTGGACTTCCAGGCCGATGATAATGGTGTAGGGTTGGGGCATTGCGATTCAATCGATAGACCAAGAGTACGAATCGTCCAAAAGTCAACACATTCTAGCGCGATAATTACCGCTTGTCGAGGGAACAATTCACGCCGTCCTCGACCAACCCCGGCTTCTTCCCATGCCAATCCGTCGCCTTTTGGAACATCCCGGCACCTCGAAGCAATC
>JANXOJ010000068.1 GCA_025353625.1 Planctomycetota bacterium
CCGAACTCAGGAATATCCGGTAGCACGCCCGCACTGGCCGGCCCTTGGGAGACGACACCTTTCTGGTGCGGCTGGAAGGTCAGCTTGGCCGTACGTTGCGACCAAAGAAGGAGATCGCGAGTTAAGTATTGTGTCCCCGGAACCTCCACCCGGAACCTCCAAACCGATTTCACCAATGTATTCCGAATCGATCGATACGAAGTTGGAAGGCGAACTTGCAAGGTCGCAAATATCGTTGCTCGATTTTCATATACTTGATGACCTGTTTACGTTCTTTCCTATGCCGCAGCCGCAACTAGAGTCCCGTGTGACGCAGACGGTGAGCGAGCTCGCAATTCACAAACGCTGCGATGTCGGAACGATTTCGACAAGGATTTTACATTTGCAAGAGCGAGCGTATATTTGCGAGATTTCCAGCTCATTGCTCATAGCAATTAAGGAAATTGTTACCGCTGCTGGTTTCTCGATCGCAAGCACGTCGTTGCCAGCCATAGGCGATTTTGATCTCACGCTTGCAGGCGCTAGCCTCATGATGTCTGTGAGCGCATCCGCTTTTTCAGATGCCATTGGCGAATCACATGTAGTAAGAGTTGCTATCGACAGCGAAGGAATGGGATTTCTATATAGCAACTTCGAGACGGACTTACGGACTTTCAGCGAAACCGTGTACGACTTTGAAGTACTCGGCCAAGTAATGCCACGCGGTCCATGGATTGATCGGTGGTGGCGAGTATTTCCACGAGGATTCGAGCAGAAGGTACGATTAAAGAGCGAGATTTGCCGCAAAGATTAACGATTCGCATAGTTTATATCAATACGTTCTTAACAATCCGGTTGACGGAATGCTGGTTCCACTCTTGAAACTCCCCTTCCCAGATATGCCCTTAAGCCGCGTGACCGTTGTGGCAGACAAGCCCGGACAATCGGGGCCAACCAGTGCTTTCAAGGCTTCGCTGAAGTCGCCGGTGCTGATGCCTTTGAGGTAGAGCCAAGGAATCAATTCCTCGACGCTCTTGGTCTTTCGCAGGTAGGGTGGCAAGATCTTCGAGCTGAACGGCTCTGCCCGATCGCCAGGCCGCCGATCTCGGACTCTGGGCTGCCGCACGGTAATAGGGCCGAGGCCGGTGACGATCTCACGTTCCGGAAGATAGCCGTTGCGAACGACTTGCCGATGGCCCTGCTCATCTCGCAGGTGGGCACGCTCGGCCAGCCAGTCTTCGACCTCTTGCTGGATCATCTCGCCCAGCAGCTTCCGGGCACCTTCTCGAAGAATCTCCGTCATCGCATCCTGGACATGGGGGACTGGCGAAACAACGATATCAATGTTACTCGGCGTACTCCTTGGGGATTGTGTTTAAGAACGATTCACTTTATCCCAAAGTACGCCGCCTTTTTCAACTCCTCGTACACAACGTTCGGTTATATCTCCCTCAGCGGTGTCGGAGAACTAAACTGTTACAGTCGACAAAGGAGAATTAATTGGACTTATCCCCTTTGTTCTATCGCGTTAGAACGAAGGCCTTTTCAAAAACCGCGTTTCGCAGTTGCGCTTGGCGTACGCGCTCAACCGCTATTGCGATTTTTCCCAATGGAAACAATTTCCCAAGCTCAATGGCTGGCCTGCGTATGCCCTTGTCAACGCTTTACCCGGCGCATTACCATGGCTGGCGCATGACTCAGGGTTGGAATGGTTCGCTACTCCTTTTCCATACGGCTCTTTCATCCACTATTCCTTGCCGGTTTTGACCGGAGCTTTTCCTCCTCTATTTCTCATTGCACGATGATTTTCGCGGCGAGTTGTTTTGTATAAATGCGTCGGCCGCGGAAATAGAGTCTTGCCCCCAGTGCTCTAAGACCTCATCAAAGGTCATGTTGATCCGATGCGCTATTGCTTGAATGCCCAGCTTCAGTAACGCTTGGGACAATTGAAGAAATCGGAGTATCTCCGCGTTGTTGTCTCGCTCCGCTGCGTGCCTGCACTCTTCAATCAACTCTTGCTGCATGGCAAATTGCGCAACCCTCTTTTCCTCGCAAATTGAAACTGATCGCGCATAGCAAACGTCAAACCACTCCTCGACGGTTAGGCTATAGCCAAGAAATATATATGCAAATAACGAGAAGGAGAAGGGTCTCTTGAGAAGCTTTGACTCCCATTCTTGCTCGATTCGCGGATGATTTGGCCAATCAATATCTCGCCCACACACCTCGCCGCGTGTTTCATAGAACGTAACGAGATATTTCCGAGCCGGATGATCGGTCGAAAAAACCTCGCACGCTCTATCATTTGACCAGTACAGACTCCTGGCGATCGTTTCGTCTTCTTCGTTCTCACTCATTGCTAGCGCTCGAATCCTCTCTGAATCGCATTTTCTGCCCCGGGATCGGCAAGGCGGTTGTCGGGTCGAGTTTGCTTCCACCACAATCCCGCTTCCTGCGCACGTCCACGGACTCCGTCAATCGGCTCATTTGCTTCCGCGCGGCCCCTCGCAAATTCTTCCTGGGCTGAGCGTAATGCCGCTCCTTTCAGCCCCGAGTTACGTAGCGTTGGAAAGACCTTTTCTCCACTGGCTTGAAATGCGCCTGGTTGCGACGCGAATGTTGTATACCTTCCTGGCCACCAATTGCCCCGCGCTCCGCCAGCGAATTGATAAATTGCGCCGTTTTCTGGCGGATTCACAACCGATGGGCCGAGTGCTTGTGACAGACGAGGATGTTGGTAGCCGTCCGGTTTGAACCCGTAGATTTCTGGATCGCTCGCAGGACGAAACGGTATGCCACCCCCGGAAGCACCTCCGAACGCCAAGCCTACCCTTCCTCCTCCCAATCGCCATGCATTCCTCAACGCCGCAGCAGACGGCCGGACGCCCCAAAGAAGAGCTCCGCTGGCCTGTCGCCAAGCACTGGGGTCTCCGGTCCTCGCGTATTCCCTGGCACCCTGGTAGTATCCGTAGTATCCGAATGTTACCATATTCGCGCCCATTCCGGGCAGCGTTTGGCGATAAACGTCACCTGCGGATGCACCCCCGTCCATTTGCTGCTTTGCGTACTGGCCGAAATCGCTGTCCGGCCGGTACTCATTTCCGACAGCCATGTCGTACGCACCCTTATACCCATCGATGGCCATCCGGACAGGTTGGGCAACTCCGTGCGCAACATCGCCAAGGCCGTCCCCCATGCTACTCCAAAACGCGCCCCAGTTCCAATCGAACATCCCGCTCGGGTCCACCGCATTCGTCGGGCTGTTCCCGCAATAGCGGCTCACGTTCGTATCCCCGCCGCCGAAGCCTAGGGGGTCTTCACTTAAGAAACTTCCCGTGGCCGGGTCGTACCAGCGGGCACGGGCGTAGTTGAGGCCGGAGGAGGCATCGCTCCATTGCCCGGCATAGCTCAGCCCGGAAGGGCCGCCGTTGCCGAAGGCGTCGTATGCGTAATGCGTCGAGGAGGTCGCGTGCGAGGTGGCGTTGTAGGTGGCCACGTCGCGTATCGAGCCCTCGAAGTCGGCCAACAGCCACGACACGAGACCGGAGTTCTGCCCGCCGCCGCTGCCTTGCAAGTTCGTGGGCAGTTCCTTGGCCAAGACCTGTCCCACCGCGTTGCCGTT
>JANXOJ010000084.1 GCA_025353625.1 Planctomycetota bacterium
CTCGACCTCGACAATCTCACCCCGCTGGCGGCAATGCAGTTCTTGCAGCGGTGGAAGGATGAGTTGGCAAAGGAGGGACGCAAGCGGCGGTAAAGTAACGCGATTACATTCAATTGCTGTTGTGGCGTTAGCGGCCAAACGTGAGTAGCCGCAGCTGGAGCGAATCGCAATCTACGGCTACTCAAACGTTTTTCGTCAACCCTGTTCTGTCGGTCTCTTCCTACTCTTGTTGCTGCCTCAATTTCGCCATCACGCTCAAATCTTCTAGCGTCGTCGTATCGCCGCTCGTTTCACGACCGGCCGCCACGTCGCGTAGGAGCCGCCGCATAATCTTGCCGCTACGAGTTTTCGGCAGCGACGCGGTGAAGCGGATGTCGTCGGGCACGGCCAAGGCTCCGATCTCTTTGCGAACGTGATCCTTGAGTTGCTTCCGCAACGTTTCGCTCGGCTCGAAGCCGCTCGCCAAAGTAACGAATACCGATACCGCCTCGCCCTTGAGTTCGTGCGGTCGCCCGACGGCGGCCGCTTCGGCCACGGCAGCGTGGCTGACCAACGCGCTTTCGATCTCGATCGTACTCAGGCGGTGGCCCGAGACGTTGAGCACGTCGTCGATGCGGCCCATGATCCAGTAGTAGCCGTCTTCGTCGCGGCGGGCGTTGTCGCCGCATAGATACTTGCCCGGCACGTCGGTCCAGTATTGCTGCTTGAACCGCTCATCGTCGCCCCATATTCCCCGCAACATGCCGGGCCACGGCTTGGCAATCACGAGCCAACCGCCATTGCCGCTACCGACCGGCTGGCGGTCTTCGCCGACGATCTCGGGGAACAGACCCGGCAGCGGCTTCGTGCAACTTCCCGGCTTGGTCGCGGTAACGCCGGGCAGGGGGCTCATCATGATTCCGCCCGTTTCGGTTTGCCACCACGTATCGACGATCGGGCAGCGTCCGCCGCCGATCTTTTCGTGATACCACATCCAGGCCTCGGGATTGATCCCTTCGCCCACGCTGCCGAGCAGCCGCAAGCTTGAAAGGTCGTGCTTATCGACCCATTGATCGCCCCACTTGATGAAGGTCCGGATCGCGGTAGGTGCCGTATAGAGGATGTTGATGCGGTACTTCTCGATCATCCGCCACCAGCGGCTGTAATCGGGCGCATCGGGGGCACCTTCGTAGATGAAGACCGTTGCACCTGCGGAGAGCGGGCCATAGACGACGTAAGAATGTCCCGTGATCCAGCCCATATCGGCCGTACACCAATAGATGTCCTCATCCCGGATATCAAAAACCCACTCGGTCGTCTTCTTCGCAAAGAGGTTGTAGCCGGCCGTTGTGTGTTTGATGCCCTTGGGCTTGCCCGTCGAACCGCTGGTATAGAGGATGAAGAGCGGCGTTTCGCTATCGAGCGGCTCTGCGGGGCAGTCGTCGTCGACATCGGTTAGAAGGTCGTGCCACCAAAAGTCGCGGCCCGGCGTCATCGCAACCTCGCTGCCGATGCGACGCAGCACGACGCACTTCTCGACGGTGGGCGACTTCTGTAAAGCAATATCGACGTTTTCCTTCAGCGGCAGTTTCTTGCCGCGCCGCCATCCGCCATCGGCCGTTAGCATCAGCTTGGCCGATGCGTTATTGTTGCGCTCGGCAATGGCTTCTGCGGAAAAGCCGCCGAAGATCACGCTATGAATTGCCCCAATGCGAGCGCACGCCAACATGGCAATTGCCAGTTCGGGAACGAGCGGCATGTAGATCGATACCACATCACCGTTTTGTACGCCCAGCTTCTTCAAAACGTTGGCGAAGCGGCAGACCTCGACGTGCAACATCTGGTAGGTCAGCACGCGCGTATCGCCCGGCTCGCCTTCCCAGATCAACGCGGCCTTATCGCGGCGATGGGTCGCGAGGTGGGCGTCGAGGCAGTTGTAGGAGATGTTCGTCTTGCCGCCGACGAACCACTTCGCAAACGGCTCATCCCATTGCAGCACTTTTTTGAACGGCTCGAACCAATGAAGCTCGCCCGCCATCCGCCCCCAAAAAGCCTCCAAGTCGGCAGCCGCCTCGCTACAAAGCGAATCGTACTGCTCCCTTGAGGCGATCCGAGCCTTGGCTGCGAACTCGCTCGGCGGCGGGAAAAGCCGGACTTCTTTCATAACGGTATCGATCTGACCCGATTTCTGCAACGACATGACGACTCTTCCTCGTGCGCTGGTGGAACGGCCCACCCTGCCTAGTAAAAATGACAACCATCACCGATTTTATTTCGTTCCTCGACGCCACGCTACTTGTACAACCCTTTTGCTTCAATATATTTCTCCACCGCGCGCGGCGTGCGGTAGCGGATGCCTTTGCCGGTGGCGAGACGTTGGCGGATATCCGTACCACTGAGGCCGATCGCGGGCATTTCCACCGCGCCGATCCGCATTTCTTCGATCCGCTCCGCCGAGGCAATGCGGTTCAACAGACTGAAGTCCAAAGCCGGCTCGCCGGCCCGACGAACGGCGACCGGCAGTGCCAACTCGCAAATCCGCTCCGGCTGCCGCCAATGCGGCAGGTCGTGGAACATATCGGCCCCGAGAAGAAAGAAAAGCTCTTGCGCGGGGTCTTGCTCGCGAAAATGGGCCAGGGTCTCCACCGTATAATTGACTCCGCCGCGATCGGATTCGTAGCGGCTGACCGAAAATGCCTCATGGCCAGCAATGGCCAGTTGCAGCATATCGATCCGATTTTGGGCCGGCGTAAGTTCCCCTTCCTGTTTATGGGGCGGAACCGCCGTCGGCAGAAACCAGACCGCGTCGAGTCGGCATTGCTCGCGGCAACATTCGGCCAAAAGCAGATGGCCCAAGTGTACCGGGTCGAACGTACCGCCAAAAATACCGAGACGCATGAAGGGCCTTGAGGTGGAGGATGGAAAATGGGATAACAACACGCACCCTGTAGGGAACGCCACCCTACCCGGTAAGTCTACCGCGCCTATGTCCATTCAGCAACGCAACTTGTTCAACCGCGATCCGGAACCTTGGGATTCCGACGATCGGGCTGAGCAATTGGTAGCGAGTGTCGTTTTCGCGACGGGCCCCACTCAGGAGTTTGACTATGTCGTGCCGGACGCGCTCGTCGACCAAGCGGAGCCGGGCCGGCGAGTTCGCGTGCCGCTGGGCAAGGGAAATCGGCTGGTGGAAGCATACTGCGTCCGCGTGGAAAGCCGCCCGGTGGGACAGCGACCGCTCAAACCGTTGGGCGAAGTCGTCGATCGCCGCAGCTTGCTGTCCCCGGCTATGCTAAGACTGACGCAATGGATCGCCGACTACTATCTTTGTCCCTGGGGCCAAGTGCTGGAAACGGTTCTGCCGGCCGGCGTTCGCGGCCAAGCCGGAACGCGCATGGCCACGTTGCTGACCCTCGATCCCCAAGGCGCGGCCCAACTGGCAAGCGGCACGCTATCCGACAAACATCGCGAAATCCTAAAAATGCTTGCCGCGTCGAAGGAGCCGTTGACGCCGCAAGACCTCGCGCGCGCTGCAAGTTGCACGACGGCACCCATCAGCACGCTTCGCCGCAAGGGCCTTATCCGTTCGACGACCGGCCGCATCTCAACGGAACGACAAGTCGAAGCCGCCCTGCCGCGCGAAGAGAACCTAGAGCTCAACCCCGATCAAAAACGTGCCTTAGATGCCATCCTCGGATCGCTCCGCGCTCAACAGCATCGCACGCTACTGATCCACGGCGTGACCGGCAGCGGTAAGACGGAAGTCTACATCCAAGCCATCCAGGAAGTCGTTCGCTATGGACGGCAAGCGATCGTTTTGGTGCCGGAAATCAGCCTTACGCCGCAGACGGTCGAGCGGTTTCGCCTCCGCTTTGGTGCCGTTGCCGTGCTGCATAGCCACTTGACCGATTCCGAACGACACTGGCATTGGCAACGCATTGCCGATGGCCGAGTGCCGGTCATCGTCGGGGCACGCAGCGCGATCTTTGCCCCTACGCCGCATTTGGGGCTGATCGTTCTCGACGAGGAACATGAGTCGTCCTTCAAGCAGGACTCGGCACCGCGCTATCATGCTCGCGATGTGGCGATCTTTCGCGCGGCGGCCGAAAACATCCCCCTCGTGCTCGGTTCGGCCACGCCTTCGTTGGAGTCGTGGGAACGGGCACGCCGGGGCGACTTCAAACTACTGGAGATGCCGCGCCGCGTTCTCGGCAGACCGATGCCCGACGTGGGGACAATCGACTTGCGTGCCGACCACCATCGTACCGGCAGCCGTGGGGCGGTGAGCCGGCACTTGCATCAGGCGATTCAGGCCGCGCTGCACGAAGGCGGGCAGGTGATCCTGTTGCTGAATCGACGCGGCTACTCGACGCACCTCCAATGCCCGGCATGCGGGAAGGTCGTGCGATGTCCGGATTGCGATATCGCATTGACGCACCACCGCACCGACGATCAGGCGCTGTGCCACTATTGCGATTACCGCGACAAGGCCCCGGTGATCTGCCCGGCATGCAACTCCGGCGACATTCGCTATAGCGGCTTCGGCACGCAGAAATTGGAAGCCGAGATTCGCGGCCGTTTTGCCAACGCCACCGTGCTTCGCATGGACACCGACACCATGCGCGGTCGCGGTGCCCACGAGCGAGCCTTGGCCGAATTCCGTTCGGGCAAGATTCAAATTCTCGTCGGCACGCAGATGATTGCCAAGGGGCTCGATTTTCCCAACGTCACGCTCGTCGGCGTCATTCAGGCCGATACGGCCCTGCACCTACCCGACTTCCGCGCGGCCGAGCGGACGTTTCACTTGGTGACCCAAGTCGCCGGTCGCACGGGCCGAGGCGACAAAGGAGGCCGAGTCCTCGTGCAGACCTTCAGCCCCGACCATCCGGCAATTCGTTCGGCAGTGCGGCACGACTACGCGGCCTTTGCGGCCCAGGAGTTGCCGTTGCGGCAGATGCTGCACTACCCGCCCTTTGCGGCGATGATTCGGCTGGTAATTCGAGGCGACTCGGAACCGGTAACGGAGCAGTATGCCCAACAGCTCGGGCAGTGCATCACGGCATCGCTCGAAGCCCAGGCGGCAGGGGCGCGCGTCCTTGGCCCGGCACCGGCACCGTTCGCGCGGTTGCGTGGGAAATTTCGCTTCCAGATTCAGATTCACGGTGCCGACGGCGAGAAGCTACGTACTGCCGTTCGTCGCGCGGAAAAAGAAATTCCGCCACCGGATAACGTGCAATGGATCGCCGATGTGGACCCCATCGATATGCTGTAAAGGAACGGGTAGGGTGGCATCGAGATCGAAGCTCCACCCTACGAGGACTCTCCTTCCGCCTTCCGCCTTCTTCCAATACAATATCCCTACATGGCCTACAACTCTCTCAAACGCATCTTTGGCGAGACTAAGCTCGAACTGAAGCTGCTGCTTCTTTTCGGGGCAGGGCTGTTGTTGGTCATCGTCACTGCGTTTCGTTGGTACGGCTGGCAAACGGCCGAGTTGGTCTACGAAAAGAATCAAAATACCGGGCGGTTGCTGATCGATCAATTCATGCTGACGAAGCACTTGGGGGCTATGGATTCCGATAAGGTGAAGACCAAGCACCCGGCATGGATGCCATTATCGCCGGAGGAGGAGCGCGCTCAACGCGAAATCAACGATCGCTGGATCAAGGCCATGACCACCAGCTTCAGCAAGCTGCAACATACGGTGAAGTTGATCCACCCGGGCCAGACCCAAGGCACCGATGCCCCCGATGGCGATTTTGAGCGTAAAATCTGCGAAAAGTTCGCGGGACCGCCGCCCGAACACAAGGGCGATGGCAAAACGCCCGAATTTGCTGAAGGGCCGCCCAACGAAAAAGACTACCAATACTTCGAGCCAATCCGTGCCGGCGAGTCGTGCCTGACGATGTGCCACGCTTCGCCGCTCGGTGGCTCGGGCATTGATGTCGTCGGCTCGGGCGTACCGCTTGCGGGCATGCCGTCGGCGATTGGTGCCCCCGGTCTACAGAAAGACGACATCATGGCAATTGCCAAGGTGACGATTTCCAACAAGGACACGCAAGAAAAGCTGGAGTGGAATTGGGCCGTGCTGTGGACCTATGCCATCGGCACCGTTTTCATTGGAATGCTCACGTCGTATGCTATCGTGCGCTATGTGATCGTGAAGCCGTTGCGGCACCTTCGCGACGTCAGCGACGCCGTCACGCGCGGCAATATCGCGCTGCGGGCCGAGATCCATACCGGCGATGAGTTCGAGGAGCTTTCCACCGCTTTCAATCGCATGTTGCGGACCCTCGTCTCGATCCAAGAGGAACTCCGCCAAGCCAACGTCAACCTCGACGGCAAAGTCGACGAATTGGCCCAGGTCAATATGCAGCTCTACGACATGAACCGCGTTAAGAGCGATTTCCTGGCGACCATGAGCCACGAGTTGCGGACGCCGCTCAACAGCATCTTGGGCTTTAGCGAAGTCCTGTCGGGCATCAAGGCCCTCGACGAAAAGCAAAAACGCTACGTGCTCAATATCCAAAATTCGGGCCGCACGTTGCTGGAAATGATCAACGACATTCTCGATCTGGCCAAGATCGAAAGCGGCAAGATGAACATCCGCTTGACCGATTTCCGCATCGCACACGTTGTCGGTGCCCAGGCCGATATGGCCCGACCCTTGGCGGAGAAGAGAAATATCGACCTGGAGATCGAGATCGACCCCGAACTGCCGCCCCTGCGCCAGGACCAAGCCCGCGTTCAGCAGATACTCAATAACCTGCTGTCGAACGCGATCAAATTCACGCCCGAAGGCGGCCGCGTGACCGTCCAAGTCCGTCGCGACGAAGAAGACTACCTCGTCATGCAGGTGATCGATACGGGCGTGGGCATCGCGGAGCAGGATCAGCAAGTGATCTTTGAGAAGTTCCGCCAGGGAAGCGTTGCAATGCCGACCGGCGACGCGCTAACGCGCGAATACTCCGGCACGGGGCTGGGGCTTTCCATCGTGAAGGAATTGTGTAAGCTGTTGGGCGGAGAAATCGGCGTCGCAAGCGAGTTGGGCAAGGGAAGCACGTTCAAGGTCCGCATTCCCTGGACGCTCGACGATTCGCCCCGGCCCGATATGCCGTTGGCAGATTAGTTCGCTAGGTACGACGGACCTCCCACGAAGTAAACGCAAATCATTTCTCGACAACAGCCC
This sequence comes from Planctomycetota bacterium, assembly GCA_025353625.1. Classification (GTDB taxonomy): domain Bacteria; phylum Planctomycetota; class Planctomycetia; order Pirellulales; family Thermoguttaceae; genus JANXQG01. Next base: position 7,169 of record JANXOJ010000084.1, read on the forward strand.
CTAGGAACGACATGTCCAGCCCCGCTTCCACCGAATCCCCTGAAGTCCAGCTTTTTTCCGACGGAGCATGTAGCGGCAACCCCGGGCCGGGCGGCTGGGCCTTCATCCTTCGTCATGCGGCGTCCGGAAAAGAAATGGAGTCGTCGGGTGGCGAGCGCGATACCACGAACAATCGCATGGAAATGATGGCCGTCATTCGCGGCCTGGAAGCCCTCAAGCGCGAGACCCGCGTCGAGGTCGTCAGCGATAGCATCTATGTCGGCAAGGGCCTATCGGAGTGGCTGCCCCGGTGGAAGGCCAACGGCTGGAAACGCCGCGAGGGCAACCAGCTCAAGGAAATCAAAAACGAAGACCTCTGGCGGCAACTCGACACCCTGCTCTTCAAGCACAAAGTCCGCTTCACCCACGTTCGTGGGCATCGCGGTCACGTCGAGAACGAACGCTGCGACGTGCTCGCCGTTGCCGCCTATCAAAAGTACCGGTAAATTGGCCTCGCCAACACGGTGGATTTTCTGTTAAGATAGGTTGTCTGCCTCGCGGCCGTTTTTGGCCCGACGGTCGGGATGACGGGAGCCTGGTATCATGGATGGTTGGAGCGTGGCCCTTTGGGTTTTTGCGGGATACGTTGCTTTGCTTGCGTTGACGCGGCTGATGGCCAATAAACGCAACGAGGTGATGGCTGAATTTCGCGGCGAGGTCGAAAAGGAAAAAGGCCGACGCAAAGCGGCCCAGCGCAAGGCAAAGGCAGCCAACGGGAAAGCAGCGTAAAGTCAACCTACTCATCTCGCAGCGCGCGATGAGTACGCCGTGAAAGCAATACACCCCTATGACCAAACGACTCTACATCGAAACTGTCGGCTGCCAAATGAACGTGCTGGACAGCGAACTGATCGTTTCCGGCCTGATCCAGGTCGGCTATGAGTTGGTCGATAGCCCCAGCAATGCCGACACGATTCTCTACAACACTTGCAGCGTGCGGCAACATGCGGAAGACAAGATTTACAGTGCCTTGGGACGACTGCGGCCCCTTAAGGAACAAAGGCCGGAAGCCATAATCGGCGTCTTGGGCTGCATGGCCCAAAAAGATCAAGCAAACATCTTCCGCCGCGCCGATCACGTCGACCTCGTCGTCGGCCCAGGGCAGTTCAATCGCCTGCCGCAAATACTGGAAGAGGTCGCGGCGCAACGGCATCGCGAGCCGCGAATGGAAATCAGCCTCGACCGCATGACCGAAAAACGTTCGGACGTGGAAGAGTCCTTTGGCAAGTTCGATCCGCCCCGCCCGCCCGAATTGCGCGCCTCGCCGCATCAGGCGATGGTGCGGATCATGTTCGGCTGCGATAAGTTCTGCACCTATTGCATCGTGCCCAAAGTTCGCGGGCCGGAGCAAAGCCGCACGGCAGCCGACATTGAAGCCGAAGTCCGCCGCTTGGCTGCCGATGGCTGCGTGGAAGTCCTCTTGCTCGGCCAGACGGTCAACAGCTTCAAGGACACGACCGAAGGCAAGCTGCTGCGGCTATCGGACTTGCTTGCGAGATTGAACGAGATCGACGGGCTGCGACGGATCAAGTTTGTAACGAACTACCCTCGACACATGAGCGACGACTTGCTCCAGGCGGTTCGCGACCTGCCCAAGGTCTCGCCCTATCTACATGTGCCCGTCCAAAGCGGGTCGAACGACCAACTCAAGCGGATGAAACGAGGCTACACGGTCGAGTATTATCGCGAGATGGTCGAGAGGATTCGTGCGACCATCCCTCATGTGGCCATATCGAGCGATTTTATCGTCGGCTTCTGCGGCGAAACCGAGGAGGATTTCCAGAAGTCGATTGAGATCGTCCGCTGGGCACGCTTCAAGAACAGCTTCATCTTCAAATACAGCCAGCGGCCCGGTACAAAGGCCGCCGACACCATGCCGGACGACGTTCCGGACGCAGTCAAGCGGCGGCGAAACAACGAGCTACTGGCCGTGCAAAACGCAATATGCCTGGAAGACTCTTTGGCGTTGCAAGGACGGGAATTGGAAGTTCTGGTTGAAGGTACGAGCAAATCTCAACAGAAGCGAACGAGCCAATCGAGTGAAATTCCAAGCAACGCGTCGAGTAACACCGTACAGCTTGTTGGCCGGACGGTCTACGACCAGATCGTCGTCTTCGACGGCCCGCGAACACTCGCTGGACAGATACTACCGGTGCGCGTCGAGAAAGTCGATGCGTTCACGCTCTTTGGGCGGGTGGCATCGAGCGGCGCGGCGAAAACATGATCGCGTGGACGTAGGCTGGAACGAGCCTCGGCAGTTCCGGAAGGCTTTTTCCGGCCTATAGAAGGCCGCTAAAATCCCAGCCCCGGCCCGTCCAACACGGCCGTGCCAAGCGTGCCATCCGCGACTTGAAACATCGAAGGGAAACGCTCGGTCCAATCGCGGTTGCCTGCCGGGCAATACTGGCGGCCGTTGCCTTCAATTGCCGCGACACCGGGGATTCGCGCGGCGAGGCTGGCGGAATGTAAGAACGACGCACCTGGGCACGTTAGGTCTTGAACGCAGAGAAACATGCCGTACTTCTGTGCCGCTGCGCCCATCAACAGGGCCTCGCTGTGCCCCTTACATGCCTTCAAGGCCACGCCGCTATAGCCCAACTCGCGGCTCAGCAGCAGGCTTTCCAAATCGACCAGCGATTCATCGATGACCACCGGTTTGATCCTTGCGGCACGGTGCATGCGGTTCTCGGCGGTCGCCCGCAAGTCGCGATGCGTCGGCTGCTCGATGTATTGCAATCGCTCGAAGCAGTGCGGCGACTGCTCTTGAATGCGGGCGAGGAAGTCGAGTACGTACTCCACATTGGCGCATTTCTCGTTAAAGTCGGCCGAGTAGTACCATCGCATGCAACCGCGCCGAGCCTGGGCCTCCGTTGCCACGCGATCGACGGAGAGGACGCGATCGACGTCCCACGCCAAGTCATCGCCGTTGAGCTTGATCTTCATGTGCGTTAGCCCATTGTGGGCGATCCATTCGGAAAGCGTATCGGGCAAGCCATCGTTGAGCGGAATTGCAACATCCGCGGTCGTCAATGGATCGAGCGCGCCGACCAAGTGATACAGCGGCATCCGGGGCTTGGGCTGCCGCAGCGTGTAGCGATCGAGATATTCACCGTCAAATTCGTTCGTCAAATAGGCCGCCAGATCGCGATCGATATAGTCCGCCCCCAGCACATTGTACGAATTGCAACCGAGTGCCTTGCCGTAGGCATCGTGAATGGCAGCTTCCAGGGGGCTTGCCGCCACCAACTTTGCCAAGGCGGGCATCGGTTCTGACAGCCCGGCGGCTTGCGTCACTTCCAGGGCCATCGCCTCGTGGTCCTGCGATAGGTCGCGGGTGATTTGAAGCGGATGCCCGCTGCCGCGGTAGTCGTTCGCGCCGCGTGCCGCGCGTTGGCCGAATGCAATCGTGGCCTCAAGCGTTTGCGCTGCGGTAAGTTGCAAGCTCGGCCAGGCCCAGATGTTGCCCATCGGCATGGAACCGCTACCGGTTGCTCGGCGACCATCGCGCGTTTGCACGACCACCTCTACGTTGAGCAAGACAACATCGGTGACGACGCGCCCGCCGAATTTGGCTGGCGCACGATAGCGAATGTATTGCGTGCTGGTACGCGCTTCGCACAATCGAATGTCGGTCGGTTTGGACATGGTGGTCGGTCATAAACATTTGACCGCTGGCTTTCAGGCTTATTGCACGTAAACCAGTTCGTTGGTCATCAATAACGACTGGGCGTATTCTTCCCAGACATTCAACGGACGGCGGTCGACCATGGCACCGTCGTTCTGGAGGCCGCGATTGTCCGAGCCGCCCTTCAACTGGTCTGCGTCGTAGCTCTTACGCTTGGCTAAGGCCGGTGTCGTGCTGCCGGATGCCTTTGGAGCGGGCAGGCCGATGTGGATTTTGTAAAAGATGGCCGCGAGTCGAACCTCAGCGTCGTGCGGTTTCCTCTGATAGAGCACCTTATAGATCGCCGCCACGCGCTGCACGTCGTTCGCGGCGTGCAGAAATTCGCTGCGGCTACAGACCTTGCGGGCCACGTCCGCGCTGAGCGTGCTGTTCATAAAGAACAACGCCTGCGGCGGCACGATGGTGCTAGTGCGGCTGCTGTTGGGCCGGTTGGGGTCGGAGTAGTCGAATTGCGTGAGCAGTTCGGGCAGGTTGCCGCGATCGACGAAGCCGTAGACGCTGCGGCGGTAACTGTACGGCTCTTCCGTGATGTTGACCGGCTTCCCGCCGACCGTGGGATCGAGACGGCCGGTAAATTGAATCAGGCTGTCGCGGGTCGCCTCGAAATCGAGCCGACGAAGATTGGCTCGCCACAGCAGGCGATTGCCTGGGTCGATTTTCGCACATTCGGCATTGGTCTCGCCGCTCTTCTGATACGTCTTTGACAGCATGATCAACTTGTGCATTTTTTTCACCGACCACCCTTCGTCCATGAATCGGCCGGCCAGATAATCGAGCAACTCGGGATGGCTCGGCAACAGGGTGGGACTTGCCGCGTCGGGGTGGTTGGCATCCTTGGGCGGTACGCCGATATTGTCGGGTGTGTGGACGAACCCCTCGCCAAAGTGATGCATCCAGATGCGGTTAATCATCACGCGGGCCGTCAACGGGTTCTTTTTATTGGCAATCGCCTGCGCCAACTCAAGCCGGCCGGAACCGATGGTGAACGGCTTTCGATCGGGGCCGGAAAGTATCTGGAGAAATTGACGCGGGGCGATCTTATCGGGCTTGCTCGCATCGCCGCGTTTGAAGATCGGGGAATCCTTGGCGACCGCTTTATCGCGGACGATCATCGCCCGAAGCGGTGCGCCGGGATGCGTAAGCTCCAAGTCGTTCAGGTCGGCAAAGAGAAACTTATTGTATGCCTGCTCGCCGAGGAACAATTGATTGAGGACTGCCTTGAGATGTTCCGTCGTGAGGGCGGGGGCCGGTTCCGCCGCCAGCGGAACCTTCAGAAGTTCGCGGATCGGCTCGTCGAAGCCCGCGACGTTCGAGGTGGTCGCCGTGCGGTTGGCACGAATGTACTTCTGGGCCTTGTCGCCGAGCGAACTAAACAGCTTGCCGTAGACCATCGCCACATCGTGAACGTTCCTCAGCGAACCGGCGGAAACGCCGGCGAAGGCATTCACGACGAGGGGATTCAGCTTCTTCGACTCGCCGCCTTGGCGAATTCGATTCAGCACCTCGTTTGCCCGGTCGGAGAAAGTTTCTGCCGGCAGTTCCGCGAACCACATGAGCGGCATGAAGACGGGACTTCCGCCATTGGTCACGCGGGCCATGTTAAGCCGTTGTTCGTTGGCGCTGGTGATCAACGAAAACTCGTCGATGGCCTGCTTTTTCTTGATGGGATCGCGGTATTTTCCGTTAGAATAAAGGGAAGAGAGGATATAGCCCGCCGCCTTCCGATCGAAATCGGAAACGAGATCGGAGACGTAGTCGAAATATATTTTGCGGTTGCCGTTTTCGATGACGGCGCGGGTCTTCTCGTAGTCGGCGGCCTGCGTCGATGCGGCCGATCGTCCCACGGTGGGCCGCGCGGTGGGTTCTTCGATGCTCGCAAAAATGCCGTGCAGCGAGTAGTAGTCGGCGGTCGGGATTGGGTCGAACTTGTGGTCGTGGCAACGCGCACAGGAGACCGTGATGCCTTGCGTGGCCTTCGTGACGGTGTCGATTCGCTCATCGATCGTGTCGTGGTTGTTGGAAAATCGCTTGCCGACCGTGAGGAAGCCTAGGGCAGCGAAGCTATCGGTTTTGTGCTCGGCATCGGGAAGCAGATCGGCGGCGATTTGTTCCATCAAAAATTTATCGTAGGGAAGATCCTGATTGAATGCCTTGATGACGTAGTCGCGATAACCCCAAGCATAGACGTAGCGATGATCGTCCGTCTTGACGTCGGAGCCGCTGGTATCGGCATAGCGCGCCGTGTCGAGCCAGTAGCGGCCCCAACGCTCGCCGTAATGTGGGCTGGCCAGAAGCCGCTCCACCACCTTTTCAAATGCCTTCACCGTCGGCGCACGATCAACCTCGAAGGCGTGGATATCCTCCGGTGTGGGAGGTAGGCCGGTCAAGTCGTAGGTAGCACGGCGGAGCAGCACCTCGCGCGACGCCGGTTTGTTGGCCAAGCCGGCCGATTCGAGCTTCGCCAGCAGACCGCTCGATTCGAGCTTCGCAACGATGAACGAATCGACCGGATTGGCAACGTATACCTGTTTCGCAACGCTCGGGACGGCTTGCGGCTTAATCGGTTGATAGGCCCAATGCGCGCGTGCCGCATCGTTCATGCCGGATAGTTTTCCGCCCGAGCCGACGCGCGGGTCGGGTGCCCCCATTTTGACCCATTGCCTCAATGCGGCAATCTGGTCGGCCGTGAGCTTCTTATTGGGCTTCGGCGGCATCTGCGGGCTGCCGGGCTCTTTGTACGAAACGGCATCGATTAGCAGGCTTTTGTCCGGGGAACCGGGTTCAATCGCCGGGCCGCTACCGCCGCCTTTCTTCCAACCATCGCGAGTATCGAGCGTCAGCCCGCCTTTGCTCTCCCCCTTTTCAACGCTATGACATTTGTAGCAGTTATCGACGAAGATCGGACGAATCTTGGACTCGAAGAACGTCGCTTCTTCGGCAGTCGGCGGTGCAGGGGCCATTGTGGAGTCCGAACCGCGAGCGCAAAGACTCGCCGACAGAACCACGGATGCGACCAGGATGCGAATGGAAGTGCGAACGTTCATGGTATTTCGCCTTGGGAAAGGTAGGTGGCATACTTTCTCGCGTTCTCGTGGGCTGGACCCGGAGGTCCGGCCTGCCCAAATCAGGCAATGACGCCGGTTACCACTTCGCCGGCGTTGTCGGTGAGGCGGAAATCGCGGCCGTTGTAGCGGTATGTGAGTTTAGTGTGGTCGAAGCCCAACAGGCGGAGGATCGTGGCATGAAGGTCGCGGACGTGGACGCCGTTTTCTTCAGCGCGGTCGCCAAGCTCGCTGGTGGAGCCGTAGACCGTGCCACCCTTGACGCCGCCGCCGGCCATCCAACAACAGAAGCCGCGACCGTTGTGATCGCGTCCTCCGGTGGCGTCGGCACCGCTGCCGGTTACCGTGCGGCCGAACTCGCCGCCCCAAATGACCAGCGTGCTATCGAGCAGTCCCCGTTGCTTGAGGTCTTTGAGCAGTGCCGCTGCCGGTTGATCGATTTCGGCCGCGCGCTTGGGAAGTTCTTTGGCGATATTCGCGTGATGGTCCCATCCGCCCGCTTCCACTTGGATAAATCGCACACCGCGCTCCACCAGTCGCCGCGCGACCAGTAGCCGGGCACCCGTGTTCGTGTCGCCGTACATGCTGCGAATGTTTTGCGGCTCCTTCGAGATGTCGAAGGCGTCCGTCGCCTCGGTCTGCATCTTGAACGCCATCTCGAACGATTCGATCCGCGCTTCGAGCTGTTCGTCTCGGTGAAGATTCTTCGCATGCAGCTCATTAAGGTGTCGGGCGAGATCGATCTGAAGTCGCTGTCGCTGGGCGGTCGTGAAGGAATTGTGGATATTGCGAATGATCTTATCGAGCGGCATACCTTTGTTATAGTTGACGCCGACGCCCTGAAACTGGCTCGGCAAGAAGGATGCTTGGCGGAATTCGGTGGCGGCACCCATTGCGATAAATCCGGGCAGATTCTGGTTGTCGGTCCCCAAGCCGTAGAGCGTCCACGCGCCAAGGCTCGGCTTAGGCATCTGCGATGAGCCGGTGTGGAGGAAGCGAGAGGCCAGATCGTGAGCCGGGATGTCGGTATGCAGCGAGCGAATGATCGCCATGTCGTCGACCATTCGGCCGAGCTCGGGAAATACGCTGCTGACTTCAATGCCCGAGCGGCCTTTCTTTTCAAACTTGAACGTCGACGCCAACGCAGCCCCATCCAGGCCCGAGACGGTCTTGCCGTCAAACCTCGTCAGGGCGGGCTTGGGATCCCAAGTATCAACCTGCGAGGGGCCCCCCGAGGCGAAAATGTGGATAACGTGTTTGGCCTTCGCCGGGAGCGGCGATTTTTTAGGAGCCAACGGCCCGGTCAAGGCTTTGGCGACGGCAGCGGCCGAGGCTTGCTCGGGCCCGGTCAGCCCTTCCAGAATCATCCCCAGCGACAACGCCCCCATGCCCATCCCGGCACGGCTCAACATTTGTCGGCGCGTCATACAGAGACATTCCGGCCCAATCGTGTGCTCGGCGGGATTGTAGCTCGACATAGCGGTCTCCTTTAGGGTTTAGGCGTCTCCCCATATTATATCAAGTCCACTGGCGACAACTCAATGGAAGCTGCAAAGTCGAGATTGTTGTGGTGCGGGCGTCCCGCCTGCCCAAATATATGCGATTTCCCCTGGCATACTCTGATTTCAGTTTCAATTTGCGCCGCCAATGGAAAAAGGCG
>JANXOJ010000111.1 GCA_025353625.1 Planctomycetota bacterium
TGCCGACACCGAAGCCGCTTGAGTATCGCCCTAAGTCAGTCCAAGATGCCGTGTTGATGGTGCCTGCCGCCAGATTGATAACTCCCAGGCCGTAGGCACCTACTTGAAAGGCTCCCGCACTCGTGGTCGTGCCTGCGGCCTGACTCATAAATCCATACGCACCGCTATCGCCGGTGCCACCTTGGCCTCCGATCCGACTCTCCTGGACGCTTCCAATTGTAAATGTTCCACCGAGCATGTTGATGATGCCCGCATTCGTGTAGTTTTTTCCGGCCCAAAGCACGCCTACTGCCACAGTCGCCGTATCCGAGCTGTTGGCTCCGAGATTCAAAATACCGACACCCTGGGCCGCGTTGCTGCCGTTGAAATTGGTGCCTAGGACAAGCGCCGATATATTCACGCTGAGACCGCCGCCACTCAACACGGAAACGATGCCCATTGTTTTGCCGCCGGCAAGGTTATTCCAGCCAACCTCCATGTCGCGTTGGCTACCGCCAAGAGAGTTCGTTTTGACCAACGAGCCAACGCCGCTGATGGTCAAAGTCGACGTAGTGCTGGTCGTGATCGCCGAACCGAAGAGGCGACCGACACCGAAATACGTGCCGGAAACAAGTGTTCCAGCGGATATCTGCAAATTGCCCGCACCGTTGGGAATGGCATTGCCGTTGCCACCGTCACCAACCCAGATTTCACCAGAACCGCCGTACGTTCCGGCAGCGTTGATGATGGCGGTTCCGCCGGTCGTAATAGCGATTGGGTTGTCGGCGGCTACCGGAACGGCACCGGTACTCCAGTTGGCTGGGGTCGTCCAACTTCCCGTGCCTGCTAGCTTCCAGGTATTTGCTGCCTGGCCTTCTTGCACGGCACTTGCAACGTAGACAACAAAACACAAACCGACCAGCAATTTACGGCGCAACATGCGTATTACTCCCAGCAATAGAACTCACCCTAGATTCACCCAATTAGAATCCGATAGTACCGTTCTAACATAAGTCCGCAGGGATTGCAACGATTATTTCAAAAATGCCGATTTTTAGGCGGAAAATGATTGTCTGTGGTGGGGTGTGATAATTCGTCGCCTTGGTGATACCGCACGGATAGAGCATGATGGCTTCAAAGTGAACGCGACTGGAAGAAACGTATAGAAATCTGCCGTTTTCACTAGATACTGTAGGGCAATAATACCTGACGCTGCCGACGGCAACGCAGCGCGGGGCCGCTTCGCTGCCAGTAAATTAACTGCGAGTTTACTCTCCCTTATAGACCTGCTGCATCAGCACGTTCTTCTTCGTTGTTACCGGGCCTGCGCTCGTGTCGTTGCGGAGAATCTCGGCCATCATGTGAAATTTGGCGTCGATGTCGTCGGCGTAGTGGACGAGCATCGCCTCGGGCGTCATCGGCGGCTTGGGCGAGCCCCATTCCGGCAGCCGCTGGTGGGCGATGATGAGATGCTCCAAACGTAAGAGCGTGTCAGGCGGCAGTGGGCAGTGCGCGGCCATCTCGCGAACGATGTCGCGACCTTGCAGCAGATGGCCGATAAGCGAACCGGACACCGTGTAGACCGTCCCCTCCGAACGCTGCTCCAACTCGCGGAGCTTGCCGATATCGTGCAGGATCGCCCCGGCGACGGCCATCGATTTGTCGAGCGGCGGCTGGAGGTCGTCGTAATAGTCGGCGTACTTGTCGGAAAGGTAAATCACCGTCCGCGTCACGCTCAGCGTATGCTCGAGCCAACCGGCGACGAACGCATGATGGTTGTGCCGGGCGGCCGGAATGCGAAGCAGTTCCTCACGGTTATCGCCAACGATCTTTTCGACCAGCGTTCGCAGGGCCGCGTCGGCAATCCGTTCGCGAACCATGGTTGTCAACTCGTCGAACATCTGCTTTGCATCGTAGCGCGATTGCGGCAACAAGGCCGTCGGGTCGAAGCCGTCGGCCGCGTCGGCATCGCAAACTTCACGGATTTTGCGGATATCGAGTTGCGCGCCGTAGTTCGTCTCGCGGTAAATTGCCCGGACCTTGTAGAATACGCCGGGCGTCCATTTGTCGCGGCACTCGACCGCCCAAGGGGAGTTGTCCCAAATGGGAAACGCCACTTCACGGCCCCCATCGCGAAAGCCGACCTTGAAATACGGCTTGCCCTCGCGGGTCGTCAATTGTTCCTTGCTTGTCATGAGTACGAACATGTCGGCTTCCTGGCCGGGAACCACCCCCGACAGGGGAAGAATGGGTAGTGCGGAGTTCATGGGAGCCGGTTCTGCTGGTTTTGGGACAAATCTGCCGGGCGTGGCAGGGTAGAGACAATTACTAGTTTATCACTCTGATGTAACGTAACAAGCAGGAAACCTGCAAAGTCATCGAGTGTCGATAAATCCGAGTTGATGGAGGACGGCGAGGGGGGCCCACCGGACGAGTTCGGCCGTGACTCGGGCCGTGGCTCGAAGCGGCTGGCCGGAGGGCTGGATCGGGCGGAGGAGGCTCAAAG
>JANXOJ010000175.1 GCA_025353625.1 Planctomycetota bacterium
GCCAAGACCTCGGGCCGTAGAAGCCCGTGCGTATCGGAGATGATTCCTATCGTTTTCATGCAATGCTCCTCTGTTTTTGCGGTTGCCAAAGTGCCCAATCTATGATACCTGAAAGAAATCTGATCGGTCGGGCATACCGGACCACTTCCGCAAGGCGGCGAGCCTGCGCATTGAGGAGAAAATTCCGTACGTCTACCGGCCCAGCCGACTTTCCCGTACAATTGCCGGTGAATTTGGTGCAAAGTTGATCGATCATCGCAGGAGCCTCCCATGGCGCAGGATTCGCCGATTCTTCCCGCAAACGTCCTGAGGGCGGTAAAGCAGAAGCTAGAAAGCTTGCAAGCTGCAGGAATATCGCACCTTCCCAAGGCGAAGATCCGCAGCACAAAATCGGCAACGGAAAGACCCATCCGCGCGGAACCTATTGCGAAGCCTGCTCCGGCTGTTGCGGCAAGAATGCCGTCGAAGGCAGCGACCCTGCCGACGATTGAGGCCCCTTCGGCAACCGAGTTGGCTCAAGCGGCACCATCGCGCGAGGCACCGTCGCGCGAGGCGGCGTTGGCCATCGTGGCCCAACGGGTGGCCAAGTGTACTCGCTGTTCGTAGCTAGACTCGACGCGCACGCAGACCGTCTTCGGCAGCGGCAATCCGCATTCCAACTTGGTCTTTTTGGGCGAGGCCCCCGGTGCCGACGAAGACGAGCAGGGCAAGCCGTTCGTCGGTCGTTCTGGCCAGTTGGTCACCGATATTATCACCAAGGGGATGAAGCTCCGCCGCGAGGACGTTTATATTATGAACATCCTCCGCTGCCGCCCGCCGCAGAACCGAAATCCGCTACCGGTCGAGGCGGCCGCCTGCCGCGAATATCTCGATGCACAACTGGCGATCATCCAGCCCAAGTTTATCTGCTGCCTCGGCACGGTTGCCGCACAGAACCTCCTCGGGGTCGATGCGGCCATCGGCACGTTGCGCGGCCGCATGATCGACTTTGAAGGCAAGCGGGTGCTATGCACGTACCACCCCGCCTACTTGCTGCGGAACCCGTCGGCCAAACGGTATGTGTGGGACGACATCAAAATTTTAATGGCGGATATGGGTTTGCCGGTGGAGTGAAGCGGTTGCAGCATCTGTAGCCCGCAGCGTTCCGCAGCGTTCCGCAGCGTTCCAACGTCGAGAACTACAGGTTTCGGAGTATAACCGCGTTTCGGTTTGGATGCGGAGGTTCAATTCTACGCCTTGGTGGGCCGTCTATTCCGTCGCCCGACCATCCAGCACGCGGCTCCCACGCCGAGGAGCAATAACGTGCTAGGCTCCGGCACGACGGCGAATTGGCTGTTGTGGTTGACCACGGCCCAGACAACGTGATTGGTCGAGTCGACGCCAAAATCGCCTAGGACGAAGAAGCTGTTGTTGTAAGGCTGATTGCCGACAAAGTTGGAAGTGCCGCCAAAATTGCCATCGACGGCCTGCGTCCAAAAGTCGTCGGAAGTGCCGGGCAGTCCGTCGGGGCCTTGATCGAGGTAACCGAGGAGGAGCTTGCCTTGTGCCACTGCGGTCGCCTCGTCGAGGCCGGTGAGTCGCAACAATTCGCTAGGGTCGTAAGTCATCTGGAGAACGAACGTATCCGTTTGATGGCTGCCGTTGTGCGATCCGCCGCCGTTGGGAGCAATGCCCGTGAGGTTGAGAACCTCGCTGGTAAGGCCTCCGCCGGCAAAAGTCTTTTCGGCGGCCGTTCGGGTCCGCCATGCCATGACGACATCGGCCTGAACGCTCGATACCCCATCGAGGATGTCGGCTGCTGTCGAAAGTTCACCCGTGCCCGTGTTGGTGATCGCCGAGCCGAGCCCGGAATACGATCCGCTTGCGGTCACGCGACGGATGATGGCTGCATCGCCATTGTCGTCGCCGAAGGTGCCGTTGCCATCTTTGGAAACGAATACCTTATTCGAGCCGTTGTTGAGGATCGACCCGGTAACTTGAATCGAGCCGCCACTGACGACCGTAACGCCGGTGTAAGTGTTCGTGTTGCTCAGGAGTAAAATCCCTCCGCCGACTTTGGTCGTGCCGCCGCTACCGCTCAGGTTGCCTGCGAGGGTCAGCGCATTGCCGTTAGTGTCGAAAGTTGCGTTGCTGCCGGCCGTGTTTAAGGCGATGGGTACGCTGGTTGAAAAGGTCGATTTAGCCTGGAATGTACCTCCATTAAAATTGAACGCGGCAGTGCCGCTGCCCTGGGTCAAACTGCTTAGACTTAGCAAACCGCCATTGAGGTTGTAGGTTCCCGTCGAAGCATTTTGGGCCAACTGGAGGCCGCCGGCGATGGAGTTCGTTCCGCCCGACTGCGTGAATGTGCTGCTCGCGGAGACGCCGATGGTCTCAATGCCTCCTACCGTGAGCAGCCCGCCGCCACTCAGGCTATAGGTTCCACTATGACCGAACCCTCCCAGGACTAAATTGTTTGAAACCGAGTGAGTTCCGCCCGATTGAGAGAAGCTTCCTGTTCCCAAGAAGCCGACATTCACGCTCGACGCGGAAAGCAGTCCGCTGCCGCTTAGGGCATAGGTTCCGTTGCTGCCGCTACCATCTCCAAGGCGCAAATTGCTGAATATCGAATGGGTTCCGCCCGACTGCGTGAAGCTGCCGGTTCCGGATTCGCCGATGTTCTCGTTATTTGCGACGGAGAGCAGTCCGCTGCCACTCAGGTTATACGTTCCACTGCCGCTAGCGGTATTTCCAAGTACCAAAGAGCCGGCCATGTTGGTTCCGCCCGATTGCGTAAAGCTGCCGGTCGCGGAATCGCCGATGAACTCAGAATTAAAGGCAGATTGTGAGACTAAGCCGCTGCCACTGAGATTGTAGGATCCGTTGCCTGCGGGGTTGCTTCCAATTATCAACGAGTTGGACAGCGCATGGGTTCCGCCCGACTGGACCAGACTCGCGGTTCCGCCATTGCCCACAAACGCAACTGCCGAAGGCAGAACGCCGCCGAGAATTTGTAGCGTGCCGGCGCTGACCGTAGTATTGCCGGTGTAACCGTTCGAGCCGCTCATGGCCAGAATGCCCGCGCCAATTTTGGTCAGCCCGCCGCTACCGCTGAGTTGGCCGGAAAATGTCGTGCTCGCACTATTGGCCCCAACGCTCAACAATACGGCTGCGCCGCTGGTGTTGCTGAGCGATAGGTTTCCGGATCCTTGCAGGCCGCCGAAGTTTTCGCCGGCAAGCGAGTCGAAACTGATGGCACCCGTGCCGCTGGTGTCCACCGTGCTGCCCGAAACTGCGTTGATGTTCGCCAGTAGCAGCGTGCCGCCGGAGACGAGCGTTGTGCCCGTGTAACCGTTCGAGGCCGAAAGGGTCAGCGTGCCGGAGCCGCTCTTGGTCAGTCCGGCCGTGCTGGATCTCTGCAAGGCACCCGCGAAGTTCACGCTTTGGCCGTTGGTATCGACACGGATAGGACTGGAACTGTTAATAATTTGACCGCCATAATCCCGACTATTGCTCGCGGTGAATTGAAGAGTTCCACCGCCAAAGCTGATATTGCCATTCCCGGCCAAGGCGGCCGAGTGGGTTAAACTCAGCGTGCCGGCGTTGATCGACGTAAGGCCCGTGTAGTTGTTCGAGCCGCCCAAAGC
>JANXOJ010000215.1 GCA_025353625.1 Planctomycetota bacterium
CGGCGTCTTGCAGGCTTCTTTTAGCGTGCGGCATGCCCGAACAGAAATGCCATTCGTCGCCCCCAGGTTCCAGAAGATCGCGAACGGCACGTCCGGCACCCTAACTGGCATCGTCCAAGGTGCGTTAATCGCCGTCATGGCGGTGGGATTCATCGGCGCGGCACTGGGCCTCACGGCAGGGGCCGTACTGTCGTGGTTCATTAGCGGCAAGTCCTGGAAGTCCCTTCGCCTCGTACCCAGGCACATTTTATTGGCGATGGAATTCGGCGTCATCGCCCAGTTGCTTTACCTAGATCGAGCGTCGGCAACCACGGGGCTCGTATACGGGGCCTTAGCGAGACTTGGAGGCGGACTGGTCTTCGCCTTGTCCGTAGTGCTTATTTACCCACTTATTGCCCGGAAGGATTTATCGTGAGTTTAGAGGTCGATCGTGCTCAAAATCGACCCGAGTCCAAACCCTACGGCCGTTTCCAACTGCAAAGAAACCACCCAGATTGGTGGACGACGGCTATCGCTTCCGAACTGCCCCCCGCCCTCCCCGCTCCACGCGGAATAAGCCTTCCAAGGCGGTCGATGACGCCAAATCCAATCTCATAACCGCATACTCGGACGATTGACCGCAGCTGGGTCCACCGATAAACTTAGGGTGCCCTAGGATTATCGGTCATGGATATCATGTACTTCAAACGCTATCGGATGGAAATCAACCTGACCGACCGCGACCTTACGCCAGGCCGGGCGGAGGAGGGCTATCGCTTTGTGCCTTGGAGCCCCGCACAACTCGATGCGTTTGCCGAGGCCAAGTATCTCAGCTTTCGCGGCGAAATGGATGTCAACGTCTTTCCCTGCCTGGGCGATTTTGACGGCTGCCAACGGTTAATGCGCGAAATCGCCCGCAAGCCGGGCTTTATCGCCGCGACGACGTGGCTGCTGACCTACTCCCAGCCGGGCCAACGACTCGAGTGTTGCGGCACCGTGCAAGGCATCCGCGATGCGGCCGGACTGGGCGCAATTCAAAATCTGGGAATCGCGCCGGAGCATCGCAACTCGGGATTGGGTACCATCCTTTTGTTCCATGCCTTGCGTGGATTTTGTCGGGCCGGACTGAAACGCGCCTACCTGGAAGTGACCGCACAGAACGACGCTGCCATACGACTCTACCGACGCCTTGGCTTCGTGACCGTGAAGACCGTCTATAAAGCGGTGGAAACGGTTTATTCATAAACGGCGGATCGTTCGTCCTACACGTCTCGCACTCGTCCTAACCCCTAGTCTTTCGCCTGTGTCACAACCGATCCTCTCCCACGTCTTCCCCAACGGCCTGACGCTCTTGGCCGAGCCGATGCACTGGCTGCAATCGGCCGCGTTCACATTCCTCGTGCCGGCCGGATCGGTCTTCGATCCGCCCGACCGCAGCGGGCTAGGAACGTTCACATGCGAAATGCTGCTGCGTGGGGCCGGCCCGCGCGATAGCCGTCAGTTCGTCCTGGACCTCGATAATCTGGGCGTCGAACATCACGAGTCGGTCGGCGGTTCGCACGCATCCTTCGGCGGGGCGACGCTGTGCGAGAACCTGCCCGCCGCGCTCGCCATCTTTGCCGATTTGTTGCGAACCCCGCATCTACCTGCCGAACAGTTGGATGCAGGTCGGCAGGTGGTGCTTCAAGACCTCCGGGCGATTGAAGACGAGCCGTCGGAGAAGGTGATG
>JANXOJ010000243.1 GCA_025353625.1 Planctomycetota bacterium
GGCGGAACTCCAACAGGCAGTCGGCAACTTTGCAGTTCTCTTGTCGGCGGGGGGGGGGGGAATTCATATCTTTTCTTGCCGCCGACAGTATAATGGGAGTATATCGGTCTGAAGTGGAGTACGTCCCCTAGGTCCGTGAACGCCCGCTTTTCATTCCACCATCCCTCTGATTTTCATCCGGACTCGCACCCTACGGCCATGAGAGTTGCACGCTTATCCTTCGTCAGTACGGCATTATTCTGCGGCTTGACGGTCGCTTGTTGGGCGGCCCCCGCCGATCGCGAGGACGACTCTCTCGATTTTCTGCACTTGATGCAGGCCGAGGGCTTTGCCGATATCTCGGTGGAATATCTCTACGGGCTTAAAGAACAACCCAACGCCCCGAAGGAGGTCGTGGAGCTGTGGGATCTGGAAATGTCGCGGAGCAAACGCGCGGCAGCCAAACTGGCCTACAACGAAACGAAGGGCAAGCAGCTTCTCGACGAGGCAAAAGTCCATCTCGATAAGTTCATCAAGGACCACCCGAACCACCCCAAGGCGATTCAGGAGGCCGCCGTTGCGTCGGAGAAGCTGGCGGAAGAAGCCCAATATGAAATCCTCTTAGCGGACTATATTACCGATAAGACCCAGATCGCCGCATCGCTGGAAAAGGCTCACAAGCTGCTCGACGAAGTGCGGCCGCGCTTCGTCAAATCCCTGGAAGTATCGGAGGCGGAACAAAAGAAACTCACGCCCAAGAGTGGCCAAAAAAAATTGGTAGAGGCTCGCTTTCTGGTCGGTGAAAACCGCCTCACCATTTGCATGATCGATTTCTACTTGGCCCAGTCGATGAAAATAAGCAACCCTGCCGAACGCACCGGAAGGCTTGGCAATCTTGCCAAGGAATTCGACGACATCTTTCAAAAGTTTCGCGAGAGCGATTCGCTACTGGAAAAGCGCGCTCACTTCTGGACCGGTCGCGTCCTCCAGGAGCAGGGCAAGCTCAAGGAAGCAAAGGACGTCTATGAGGAAGTGAGTGCCGCAGACCCCGCCAACATCCAGGATTCCGACAGCACAAACCCCAATCGGCTGCAAATTCGAGCCAAGACAGGTTTGGAACCCTTTTTCGCGGAGGTCGAGTTTTCCTACCTAAAGGCTCTTCACACCCTAGCAGCATCGGAATACCTCAAAGAGACGCGCGAATGGCGCGTCACGCACAAACAAAACTCCGAGGCAGTGGCCGCGTATCAGGCCATCAGCTTTGAACTGGCCAAGGACCGCAAAGCGGCTTTCGACAAAGGCGACAAAGTTGCGGGCAAGGAAGCTTTGAAGATTCTTTCCGAAATGGCGAAGATTCCAAGCCCGTACCAGGCCGAAGCGATCAAATTGCGACACGTGCTCAATCCCACGAGTTCGGCGGAGGACGTCTTCGAGGAGGAGCTGATGGCCGCCCAGGAGTCGATCGATGCCAAGAAGTGGAGCGAAGCGGTCGAGCATTACGAAACGGCGGCAAAGTCGGCAGCCAAGAGCAAGTCGGCCACGCCGGAGCGTATAAAGGACATCTATAACACCATCGTCCAATGCAAACACCACGAGGCGGTTGAGTTGTACAAAGCCAAGAAGGTCGATGACTCCATCAAGCTCATGCGCGAGACGATGGTCAGCCCGATCTACCGCAATACGGCGGCGGCACCGCAAGCGGCGCAGTTTCTGGTGACGATCCAACACTTCCAGTATCTTAGCGCACCGGAAAAAACCGCAGCGGAAAAACAGGCCAAGGCCGATCTGGCCGCGAAGACGATCTCCACGGCTGAGGCCATTGTCAAAGCGTGGCCGACACTCAAAGAAGTGCCCGACGCCGCGCGGATTATCAAACTTCGCGTGCTGATCGATCAGCAGAAGCTCAAGGAAGCCGACGACCTGATCAAGCAGATCGATCCGCAATCGCCCGACTATGCCAAGTCGCAATTCGTCGTGGGGTTTGCCCACTGGCACGACTATCGCCTCGCCAAGCGCGATATCGAAGGCGGTAGCAAGGACGCCGCGTTGAAGGAAAAGGGCGACGAACATCGCAAACTGGCCCTCGAGTATATGAAGCGATCCGCCGACGCGCTTTCGGCCAGCCGTCAAAAGGATGCCCCGATGCCGAAGGAATTGGTCGATGTGTTGTTGCAGCTTGCCGATATTTCCGCCGAGGGCAACGACTTCAAAGGGGCCATCTTTTACTATCAGCCATTGATCGATGACTTCGGCAAACGCGGATCGAAAGCGTTGGACGAGACGACGCTGCGGCTCTTCACCGCCGCGGCGAAGGCCTACATGCAGATCAACGATATGACCAATGCGGCCAAGGTCGGTGAGAAGCTGCTGGAACTCGGGCCCGATGAAGCGACCGTCAACTTCTCGCTCATGAACTTCGCCAAGCGGCTCGACGTGGAACGCCGCAAGCTTGAGGATCAGCTTGCCTCGGGCGACGACCCGGCCGTCCGCGAAAAGCAGCAATCGTTTTCCCAGCTTCTGGAAAAGATCATGACGAATCTGGCCGGGCGGACGAACGTTTCAGCGGTAGGGATGGTCTGGATGGCGAAAACGTGCAGCCAGATCGGCACGGACTCGATGGACACCCTGGCCGCCGAGCAGGTCAACAAGATTCTCGAACGCGCTAAGACCGATCAGGATTTTAGCGAACAAATCAAGACAGCCCGGCCCGGTTTGCAAACTTTGGCAATTACGATCCAAGCCCGTCGCGGAAAGTATAACGAAGCGGAGAAGCAAGCCGATGAGCTCGTCAAGGAGCATCCCCGCGCGTTGGAGCCGCGAATAACGCTGGCTACGATCCTTCAGAAGGAGGCGGAACACGCCCCGGAGAAATATGCGGAAGCAATTTCCGCATGGGACTTCTTACGAACGAAGCTCGAGCGGGTTCCGGACAAACGCAGCGGCGGCAAGATGAAAGAATATTACGACGCCCTCTACAACGAGTCGTTTTGCTTCTATTCGATGGCAAAGAAAAACAACGTCAAGGAAGATGCCAAGAAGGGGCTTGCGTTGATCTCGCCCGTTTTGAAGCTCGATCCCAAGATACAAGGCCCCAAGCGCGATCGGGAGTTGAGTTCCAAGTTCTTTGCCCTGGGGGATCACCTCGCCGACTTCCTGGGCATCGAAAAGCCCTCCAAGGCGGCGGTCGCCAAGCCCAAACCCACCGAGCCTTCGCCCCCGCCGGATGCCGCGTTATAATTCGGTTCACATCTCTTCCAAAAAATGTCTCAACAGCATCAACTCTGGCGAGAATCTTAGTATGACCGATGAACAACCAGGCCCGATTCAGATAATGATCGCCGACGACCACGAGGTCGTACGCCGCGGATTGAGGTCGCTTCTGGAGGGCACGGAAATCACCGTGGCCTGTGAGGTGACAACCGGTACCGATGCCTTGAAGCAGACTCTAGCCCACGACTACGACGTAGTCCTCATGGACATCCGCATGCCCGATGGCGATGGCATCACCGCTTTGGGACGCATCAAGCTCGACAAACCGAAACAGCAGGTGCTGATGCTCTCGGCCTTCGATAACCCAACTTATGTCGCTCGATCCGTGGCCCTGGGGGCCTGTGGGTTCCTGCTCAAGGGTTGCACGCGCGCCGCCCTGCTGACCGCAATCCGCACCTCCGCCAAGGGCGAAAGTGCTTGGCATCGAGAAGACCTGCGGCGCGTAACCGGGGCGTTGGCCACGACCCGCATCGCCGCCGATGTGGAAGTTCCGCTCACACAGCGGGAGAGCGAAGTTCTCCGCCAGCTTGCTTACGGCCTGACGAACAAGGAAATCGCCGTCACGTTGAACATTACCTACGAAACCGTGAAGGAACACGTGCAGCACCTTCTGCGAAAGATCGGCGTCAGCGATCGCACGCAAGCTGCCGTTTGGGCAGTTCGCAAAGAACTCCTTTAGCGGCCGTTTAGTACTGCCCGTCGATTGTGTTCCATGCCTGCCCGCCCACCCAACGATACGGGAAGTAGGGGTTGTTGGAAACCCAGGTCGGCCCATAGTCGCCGTTGTAGGGATCGGGGCTAACCATCGGACGTGCATTCGAGATGCCGAACCAGCGCTGCGATTCCAGCCGGCGGGTTCGTTGTTCGGCGCGCGCAACCGCCGCGCGATAGACCGATTCGGACTGTTCGCGGTCCCGCGCAGTGCGGCGGAGGTAAGACTGCGTCTCAGCCGAAGATGGGCCTTCGCCGGGCGAGGGAGTCGCGGCAACCGGAGCCGGCGGGGGTGTCGGCACGGCGGCAGTCACCGGCAGTGCGGTCAGCGGCGGTGCGGCCACCGGTTCTGTCGGCGTGGGCACCGTCTCGGCAGTCTGGACGTCCGCGCTTACCGGGGCGGCCACGGTTGTGACCTGCGGTTGTTTCAATTCGGTCGATGGGTCGCCGACTCCTGGCGTCGTTTGCGCTGCTGCGATGCCCGCCATCCCCAGCCACTCAATAACAACAATCAACACTAGCCGCTTCATATTCGACCTCCTGCAAACCTCAATCCGTAAGACCTCTACTCTCACGATTCGGTTTGAAGCGACTGCAAGGATTAGGAAGAATTTCAGCCGCGTACCGATAGGTCGGATGGGACGTATGCTTTGGGAGTCTGCGTGGAGTTTAACGGCTCACCAAGGTTCAGATTGCGAACTGCGAGATGAAAAGTCAACGTCCGAACTGCGTTGGCAACAACAACTAATCCTTCGTTGAGCCCGTCGAATTAACCGCATCCAGCAAGGGCCGTCCCACATCCTTTCCGTCGATTTCCAGCACGCCCAAAAAAGGTTCCGGCACGAGCGAAACGCGCCCCGCCCGATCCCACGGCGGTTCGGCATCGATCGATAGCGGCCCCTCAGTCCCAGGAACCACGATGCGCATCCGTTTGTCGGACGATTGCACGGACGACGGCCGCGCCGCCTCAAATGCATTCCGCCACCGTTGAAAATCGGCATCGCTTGCCAGATTGCTCCCAACGCGCACCCAAAGGGCGGCTCCCGCAACGGCATGGGCGGCGACGTTCGTTTCAAGTTCCGCCCGCGTGCCGTGATCGACCGTGAGACGCAAGCACCCAAAAGTGTTGCCGTCGTCAACGAGCGCGGCATAACTTTGCTGAGATTTCTTGCCGTCGATCCACGGCCATCGAACCCCCACGGCCGCACTGCCGTAGCGCAGCACGAGGCATTGGCCGTTGGGGATCGGAACTTCTGAAGGATTCTCGGCACTTCCAGCCGGCAAGGAGAGCCGCTTTCCACCCAACCATATTCCATCGCTGGAACGTCGCAACACGAAATGACTTTGCACGCGCGTAACCTGCGGGATGGCGAGATCCGTACCGCGATAAACGACCAATCCCAACGCATCGCCGCCCCTTTGCGTACCGGCCCAAAGCGGCTGCAAGTGCAGTGCCTTCAGATGTTTTGCCGAGCCGGTCTCATACTTTTTCTTGCCGTAGGGGTCATCGCGGCCGTCGGCAATGAAATAGCAGCGCGGCACGTCGCGCGTGCCGGGCAGATCGACCGTTAGCGGCATATCCTGCGAACCGTAACAGGCCCCGGAACACGAGAGACTGATGTCGCGATAGAGCATGTGGCAACGAGTTTCCGTCGCCAAAAGCCCCCAATGCTCACGAACTCGACGCGGAAAAGAGTTGATGCTCATTGCGTGGAGCGCGGGCGGCGGCGTCCATTCCCTGGACCAAGGCTCGCGACGCTCGGCGCGATCCGGCTTTGCCGTATCGAGCCAGCCCTGAACCCAAACGTGCCAATCCAAACTGCCCCGACCGTACAGATAGTCGTAGCTGCGGCTGTGGCAACCACCCAATCGTTGAGCGGGCGAGAACCAATTCGCGCCGATATCGGTCCAAAAGAGCTTCAGAAGGGCCTCGGCCTGTTCCCGCTGGCGAGCGTTCTTGGCATAACTGTGCAACATAAGAAGCCCGTTGAGATCGATATCGTAATACGTGGGGCTACAGAACTCGTGGATTCCATGCGCCGCGGTCCATTGACAAAAGGCGTCGAATCGCCGATAGCCTTCTTGGGACGCGTCGGGCCGATTGAGATGCTCGCCCAACACGATCAAATTGCCACAATTTAGAATCGAGATGTTCGTATAGTCCGCCGGCACGCGATGCCTAAGGCTGCCCTCGACGCCCAGTCGCATCAGTTCAGAAAGCTCCTTGCGCGCGGCTTCCGGCAGCCAGTCTCCGTGCCGAATGTGGATCACGAGGGCATCGTGCATACAGAAATCAACGGCGTTTGCGTCGGTCACACCGGGATCGCGCCAATACCATTTCAGATTGCCAAAATTGCGACTCTTGGGGGCGACATCTTGCATCCGCCGCACCAGAGCAAGTAACCGTTCGATCCGCTCGGGATGTTCGCGCGCTTCGCACAACGTCAAGGCATAGGCCAAAATTGGACGGCAGCCGGTGCCGCTGCGAGGCTCCGTATCCGCAACCTGCCGCCAAAGCGATTCCCCCTTCGCCACCGATTCACGAAGGATGGCCTGGGGCAAGACCGCACGCGTCTCGGCACCTGTCGCTGCCGGGGCGTGGAGGACTCCAACCAGTCCGACGCAAATTGCAATCGATACGACACGGATCATTTGATGCTCTGCTGGAAGTAGGGTGGTGTCATTCGCGTTTTGTTGCTTTTCACGCGAGGCATAAACAGATCGAATCGCTAGATGCTTCCTTACCGAGCCACCCTACCGAGCCTCCGCACCAGAAATTATGGTGCGTTTTACTTGCCCTTCAACTGTTCGCGCACCAGGACCGGCAGGTACTTCACCGGCACGGAGCCCAAGTCCAGCACTGCCTCGTGGTACTTGGCCAAGTCGAACTTCGCGCCCATTTCACTTTGAACGCTCTCGCGAAGGCGGCACATTGCCGTACGCCCGACAAAGTAGGTTGAAAGCTGGCACGACGTCTGCTTGGCGCGGATGATTTTCAGCTTGGCCTCGCCTTCCGATTGATAGGCCCCATCGACCAGCATCCGCATCGCCTCGTCGTCCGTCATTTGGGTGCAGTGCATCTTGTGGTCCAGAATCGCGTTCGTTACGGCGCGGAGTTGGAACTTCAGTTGCATCAGCCGCAGTGCCAAGTCGCCGTCGCCGTAGCCCTGGTCGAGCATCATCTGCTCCGTATACACGGCCCAGCCTTCAATGTACGTGCCGGAGCCGAGAATTTTGCGTATCAGCGACGGGTTGCGGTTGGCGTATTCGAGTTGCACGTAATGCCCCGGATAAGCTTCGTGGATCGTCAGCACTTGGAGCATGTGGCGATTGTACTCCTCCAAGAGGCTTCGCACTCTGGCCGCGTCCCAATCTTTGGGCGGCGGGCTAACGGCATAAAAGCTGACCGCGAGCGGATCGAGCGGCGGGGCGGCTTCCATGTAGGCCGTCGAGTTGCCGCGCTTGAACTCGGGCATCTCAATCACTTGGCAGCGGTCGGGATTGGGCAGCCGCAGCAGATTGTGGTCGCGGATGAAAGTGCGAATCTTTACAACGGTTGCTCGGGCGTCGCGGGTTAGATTCTCCGCCTCGCCGTGCTCCTTTTCAACCGCCGCGACGACGGCGCGAATTGCCGCGCGATGGCCGGTCGCGTTGTCGGGCGGCAAGGGCCTTTGAGGATAATAGCGGCCCCAAAGTTGTCGTGCCGTGAGGTAAAGTTCCCGCTCGACGCGGATGAAGTCGGCTTCCGCTGCCGCGACGACTTGCTCGGCGGTAAGGCCCGCATCGAGCTCCAAGTCGAGCTTCTCGGCAAACCGCTCCTTGCCCAATCGCCACTCGCCGTTGGCTTTCGGAAGCAAGTCCTTTTCCAGAAACTGTTGATAGTCTTTCAGGCCGGCCACGACCGCGACGGCTGCCTGCTTCAAGGCGTCGCGGTTGGGCGTCTCGCCGACCAACTCGTAAATCTCCTTCTCGTAGAAGGAGATCGAACCGCGATTCTGCGCGATGGCCGTTTCCAGGGCAACCCGTGCCGGGTTCGCTAGGTTTTTCCGCGCGGCCGCGACGAGGCCCGGTATCTGCTTCATGCGGGCGATGGCATTGGAAACGTTGGTTTCTTTCGGAAGCGTCGATTGGGTCAACAGGACATAAACGCTGCCGTTGATGTACTCGGCATATTCGCGGGGGTCTTCCTCGAAGACCCGCATCTTTTTCGACTGCCAGAGCAACCTCTTGAATTCGTGCTGGACGATTTCGTAATCGACCTTGCCGGCCGCCGAGAGTTTCGAGTAGTCAACTTCGCGCGGCAGGGCGTCGAGCGTGCGTTGCCAGAGCGCGGCCAATTCGCTGCGCGACTTAGCGGAGAGGTCTTCTAGCATGGCGTCAAAACGATGGTCGCCCAAGGTTGTCGCATCGCTAGGCCGCCGACGGAAAAAATCGTCGAGGTAACTGCGATAGAATTGCTCCAGTTTGGCATCTGCTCCACGAGCGGTTGCCGAGCCAGGGGCCGATACTCCCAATGCCATGAAAATTCCGATTAGAAGAATGCGTTTCACAAATGGACCTTTGTCGAAAAGTTAAACGAAGAGGGAACGCCAGCCGCTGATTTCGTCCGGCTATTCTACCATACGAATCCATCGATGTGGATAGAGCGGGAAGGTTATAAATGAAGGCTGCGAGCCAATTCCCAATTTATACAACCCGAATTTGAATTCCAATCAAGTCAGCGGGCCGCGCGACGGATCGAGATAGCTGCGATAAACGACCGCATCGCCCTCGACGACGAGGACGTAGAGCGTCTCCCCCACCTGCCAAGCCGCTGCCGAACTTCCGCCCGTGCCCCAATCGGGATTGGATGGCGGAACGACCGGCAAGCCGGGTACGGACTTCAAGGAAACGTAAAGCGTGGCGCGACCGCCGGTGGCGGAGGGTAGATCGTAGGCGACACCGGGCGAGCCGAGGAAGCGCGGCACGCGCCGCCAATGAACGCCTCGCAGCGAAATCAAGTCGCCGCTCATGGGAAATTCAGCCGGTGGCGGCACGCGACTTGCCAATTCGCCTTCCGCCCGATTGTCTGCGGTAAAAAATTGCATGGTTTCCTCCAAGACCGAAGCCGGCGTTTCACGGTGTCCACGGCCAAGCTGCACGATAGTCGCCAGCAGCAAGACAGCCGCCGCTGAAAGCGAGGCCGCGCCGATCAGGAAGCGGCGACGCGAAATCCACACCGGCCGCAATGCCTTGCTATCGAACGTCGTTTGCGCGGTCGCTTTACTTTCCGCCAAGCGAGCGGCGATTCGATCGACCAATCCCGACGGGATAGCAATCTCTTGAAAGGCCGCTTTAATCGCGGCATCGGCTCGTTGCCGTCGCTTGAACTGCCCGGCCAACTCAGCATCCGCAGATAACCTGGCAGCCAATTCAGCAAACCGAGGATCATGCAGGTCGTCGCTGCCGACGCGGCACGACTCCATGACATCCTGCATCGGTTGCCGCCGGCCCGTATGATCCATGAATCAGCCTTTATTCCCTAGACACTCATTTGCGAAATCTGTTCACGGCCAAAGTAGAAGCTTTCGTTAGCCGAGTGTCGTTTCTCAATGGTGGGTCTTCGCCGGCCAACGCTCTGCGTCGGTGCCCGTCGACATCAACCTACCCATTTCACTTGCCGCATTAAAAATCGCGGCCCGAAGTTGTTTCTTTCCTCGCGCCAAGCGGCTCATCACCGTGCCTAGGGGTAGTTCTAACCGTTCGGCGATTTCACGGTAAGAGCAATCTTCAAAGTAAAACATCACCACGACCAACCGGAAATCGACCGGCAACTGGTCGATCGCCGTTTGCAATTGTGCGGAGTCAACCGGCAAACTCCCTGCTTCTTCCATCGGCACGATGTCGAGGTCCACACCGACGCTCGTCGCCAAAACGGGCCGCTTTTTTGAAGCCGTTCTGAGAAAGCAGTTCCGAGCAATCGTAAAGAGCCAACCCTGGGCGCGATCCACTTCCCGCAACTGAGCCAGCCGCTGCTGCGCCGTGAGGAACACCTGCTGGGTCAAATCCTCGGCATCATGCACCGAACCGGTCAGGCGGTATGCGTACCGATAGACGGCTTCGGCATGTTCTGCCACAAGCTGCGAAAGGTCGGAATTGGCGCGATCATCGGCCATTGCCAGCCCTATGGAATTAGAGACGCCGCACGGCAGTTTTATTCCCCAGATTGAGGAAACGGATTGCGTTTGCGGAAAAATAAGCCATCCGAGGGGGGTGTTCCACGCTATTTTACGTTCCCCGCCGGTTATTCGACGGGGATTGGAAGAAATTGTAACTCGTTCGGGAATAAAAGCCCAGGGGACGGTATCTAAGCTATAACGACGGAAGGGTTCCGACGTTTTACGCACACATTTTATTTTAGAGGTGGAAAAAATGAAGAAGATTGCATTGGCATTGCTGTTGGGTACGGGCATGTTCGTTGGTTGCGAGCCGGAAAAGCCGGCTCCCAAGAAGGATACCGCCGCCAAGCCGACCGCCGCAGCCCCGAAAGCCGACGCTCCCAAGGCTGACGCCCCGAAGGCCGACGCTCCTAAAGCCGACGCTCCCAAGGCCGACGAGAAGAAGTAAGCTTCTTCGTCGGATCGTTGCGATTGCATGCGCGAGGGAAGGGTGTTTTCAAAACGCCCTTCCCTTTTTTTTTAGGTGCCGCCAAATGATCGGGCTTACGCTTCCGTGCGGCGGGTTTCGGAAATAACGCGCGCAACGGCGAGGCCAATGAAGGCAAGTTGCCCGGATAAGACCGCCACGAGCCAGAACCATTGCCCCCCTTCGCCGGCACCGTAAGAATGCTTGCCCGCATTCAAGAGGAAGTTGACAACGTACCAAGCCCAGAGCACGCCGGCGAAACCGAAAATCGCGCCGATGGCCAAGCTGAGATCGCCGGGCCAGCCCGCGCGGCGGCCGTGCAAGGCCGTCATAATTATCAACAACGCGATCAACGCGCCAACTTCCTTGGGATCCCAACCCCAGAAGCGGCCCCAGGAAACGTCGGCCCAGAGTCCGCCGAGGATCGTGCCGGCGGTCAGAAGCAGGACGGTCACTTGGATCACCCGATAGTTAAGGGAGGCCAGCGTGCCGCAGAACGCCGGCGGGCGGCGTGGGCCTTCCACCGTTGATGCTGCATTTTCATCAATGGAAACCGACCGATAGCGTCCAAAGACGTAGCATCCCAGGGCCACATTGGCAATCATCCAGCCCGTCGCCGCGCCGGCATAGGAAGTGGTGATGGTCAGAACGTGGATGCCGAGCCAAAAATTGCTCCGCAGGACGGGCATGAGGGCTTGGATGTCGCGTGGAAAGGGGGCCTTGTTGGCAGCCAAGGCGGCGAGAAAGCTAGCCAAGGCACCGAACAGGATGACCGCCCTCCAGCGGTATATTTTTTCCATCCGCTCGGCAGCTTCATCGCGCGAGGCGAGCGCGAGCGACATCGGTATGGCCATCAACGCCGACGGAATGAGACGAGGCAAGTACCAGACAAACGAGCAGGCGACAAACATCGAGGCGACCCACACCAGGAAGGAGCTTACGTTCGGCAGCGTCGAACCGATATCGATCCGAGGCAGCAGCGAGGCGAGGCGATAGTCGCCGCCCACCCCCATTGGCTGGAAGACGCCCATAATGTAAAGCCCTACGAGGAACAGTGCCAGCCTCATGCCGAGGGCCAGTGTGCGGATGCCGGCCGTGGACTCTTGCGGCGGCCCGACGGGCGGCAACACCGCATCTTGTGGCCGCCGCACAACTTCCCAACTGCCGGGAATGGCGGTCCAGCCAAAGGCGGTCTTGCCCGTTTGGCCAAGCAGCGGCAGGAAGGTCACCCAGATCGTCAGGATGGCCATGCACATTGCCACCCAAACGATGGTCTCGAACATGCTCGTGACGGGTGCCCAATGCGTAATATACATCCGCAAACCGAAGCCGCTGGCAAGCGTCAGCACCGCTCCGACCAGCACGGCCGCGCTCAGCCAGAACAATTGCCGCCGCATGAAGGCAAACGATAGCAACATGATGCAGGCGGCGGAAAGACTCGCACACCACGACCAATAGAACGGATCGATGCGGTTATAAGAAACCTCGGCATCGGTGACGAACGCCAACGGATAGGCCGTCTTGGCCAGCAGTCCTTTGTCGCGTTCGACGATGGGCAGCTTCTGCCGCTGGGGTTCAATCGCTTCCGCCAGCGAGCGAACGCCCGAGGTAAATTGGACCATCGCGGAACTGAATCGATCCGCGCGATCGGTTGCCCCGCGATCAAGATAGACGTCGCGCGCATCGGCCCAGGCGGAGCGAACCGCATCGACGCCTTCGCGCGGGTAGCCCCGCAAAAGATTGGGCGACCCCTGCAAGAGGGCGTGCAAGCTGATCCAGGGATGAATTTCGCTGCGATGCCGATCGGCCTCCAAGGCCGTGGCCTCCAAGGCGGGCACCACGCAGATCGCCTCGCCCGCATCGTATAGCCCCCAATGAACCTGGGCTGCTTGCGTGGCAATGTTATTCGTCCAGCGGGCGATGATGTGGCGCACCGAGCCGATTTCTTCTTCCTGCTCTTTGTTCATCGCAGCGGCAGGCGGCAACTTGGCTTCGGCCAGGTCGCTTAAACGCGCCGCCATTTCCGATGTCGCACGACGGAGTTCCGCTGCGACGGGCTCGATGTTCTTCACCGGTTCCTGCTCGCTCGACAATTGCTGCCAAGGGGCGATGAACTTGCGCATCGATTCGGCCGATTGTTGGGCCAGAGTGAATAACTCGGGCTGTGGCTCGAAGACCGGGAACCGCGGTAGTACCTCTTGAAGACGGAGCCAAGATTCCTGCATGCCGGCAACATCGTTCATCAACCATCGATGCCCATCACCGCGCCGGGCCGGATCGTAGCACAACTGCTCGAAGAGCCGCAGGGCCTCGTCGAGATCCTTGATGCTGTCTTCCAGCGATGAAAACTCCACTTTCCGCTTTTGCTTTTGAGCGGCAGTTTGCTTCCGTTCCATCTCTTGCAACTTTGCGATGAATTTTGTTGACGCCCGAACCTGTCGCGGCGAGGCATATTTCAATTTGCTGCCATCTTCGCCCAACAGCGGCACGCCAAGCACCTCGCTCCGCAGTTGTTCGTTCGCGGCAAGAAGGAGCGGCACATCTTGCCACGAATCCGGCTCGATAACCCAGCCGTAGAGGAGCTCCGCCGAAATGAAACGTCGCGGTTTGCCGGCTTCGGCCAATTGTCGGATTTGATCCGCCGTTTTAGCGTTCAATTCAGCAACCGTCAGCGCGCCCAACTTTCCCAGACTGGGCGAAACCTCGCCGCAGATTTTGCGGACCTGTGCGCGCGCGAAACTGTCCAGCGGCATGAGGCGGCCATCCTGCAACACCGGCAGCCGCTGCCATGCGGACCAGTCGATCCCGCCGGAACGATCGCCGCGGGCCGGCACCGACGGCGCGATCAGCAACACCACGAGGACCGTCAAGAGAGCCTGTTGTCGCATCATTTTACTTCCCACTGCGGCTTGGGTTCAAAAATCGGACGAAATAGGCCACGAAAATACCGGCCACGACCAGCAGGCAGCCGATGTAGGTCAACCCGCGCCCCGGATCGTAGTTGAGCGTCAGTCCCGACACGTACACTTGATCGCCCAGCTTGATGCCAAAGTCCTCGGGCGGAAACGGCCCCAACATCGACGACTGGAACATGCGAAGCGAACGGCCCGACGCGGGATCGGTAAAGTCCAGTGGCGCGTTGAGCGTCACGAGCAGGTTTTCATATTTTTGCGGCGGTTCGGCGGCTGCATCCTTCGCGGTGTCGCCATTGGGCACCAAGTCAATCTCGCTGGCATAGAACGAAGGCTGACGGCTGCCCGGATCGAGCTTCCGCCACGCCTTGCGGAGGTGGACCGCCAAGCCTAGGCGGAAGGCGTCCGGCTCAAAACGCAACGCTATCTGACGACCTTTGCCGGCTACGATCTTTTGTTGCCGATTCGTCGGCACGGCCAACCCTCGGGCTTCAATCGGATCGTGCGGCATACAGGGTATCCAGAATTCTTCCTCATCGCCATCGACCGTGAGCCGAACTCGGGCTTGTCGCAGGTGCGGCATGTCGTGACTCGAATCGAACTTCAACGCGCGTGCCTCCGCACCGGGACGATCCGCCGGGTGGAAGTCGCCAAATCGCAAGACCACTTCGGACGGCGTGCCGGCAAAGGCGACGGTTCGGCCTGCATCCGTCGCGACGGCGATTGGCCCCGACGTTTCTGCTTTTCCGTCGCGCCAAGTGCGTAGATACAGTTGACGATCGGCCCCCTGAAGAACATCGATGCGCGGCGGCGCGGGAGGCATCGGTTCCGAATCCGGTTTCGCCTCTGGTTTTGATGGCGGCTGCGCCTTGGCCTCTGCCTTCTTTTCGGCAGCTGGCTCGACAGCCGACTTCTCGCCCGCTCCGCGCCAGTAAGTTCCAAAAACCTGATGTTCAAAATCCTGTTGGGTCATCAGTTGCGGGAACTCGGCGGATAGCTCCATCGGCCGGCTCGTGCCGCCGCGATGTATGCTGAAATCGACCTCGCCTTTCTTGGAATCAACGTTCTTCAATTCGACCGTAAGGCCCGAATCACCCAGCGGGCGGCTATCGCCCGGCTTCCAGTCATCGAGTTGCCAGTGATGCGCTTTCCCTTTGGCGAAGAGGACGACTTGCCCCAGCTTTCCCAGCGGCCCCTCGGGGCTCGATTGGCGGAACGCGGCCGTCTCCTCGGGGCTGCCGGTCATCCAAAATAGAAGCCGCGTGCCGCCGGTCAATTGCTGCTCGCTGCCGAGGCCATAGATATGGCCGGCGATGTGGGGGCCGTCAGCCGGTTTGACTTCAAAATGAAGCATCGTGGCATCTTCACTCTGCTCGCTTCCCTTTGGTCCCAGCGGCGTTGCTTGAACCGCGAGGCTCGGCACATCGACGATTTCTGAATTGCTGAGGTAGTCGAGAACCTCCAGGCGAATTCCGTCGCGGTCGTAAAGAACGCCCCGATCGCGATGGGCCAGCGACCACGGCAGCATCGGCAAAGCGGTCGCCGTTTCATCGCTGGTCGTCGCTTGATAGTCGGCCCAGTTGAAGGGGCCGGAGGTGAAGCGAACCGTGATGGGGTCCGCCGCCTTTTGCCCCCCTTCGTCGGACGTTGATGTCAGCGTGGAGTATTGCTGCCCGTCGAGTTCCACATGTTGCGACGCGCCTTTGTAGGCGAGGTCGCTCGATTGGCCCTCAATGACCGAGACCGTCGCTTCCATGCCGTAGTGCCGGCTGACGTAGCAACCGACGAGCAACACGATCAGGCCCAAGTGGGGCAGGATGAAGCCCGTCTGCTGCCGCTTCCAGGGCCAACGGAGGATCAAAGCGGCGGCCGAATTGATCGCGAAGAGGGCACCAATGCCGTTGAACCACCAGGAGCCGTAGATGCCGAACTTGGCCGCCGTATCGCCATAGTATTTTTCGACGGTGGTCCCCCAAAGGAGAACCCCTACCAGGACAACAAGCAGTAAAACCGTCAAAAGGAGCGAGCCAATCGACTCCAAAGCGGCACGAAGCAGACCCTCCGACGAGGGCCGGCTGGAATTATCAGAATCGGATGGCGGCATGGGATGCTTGGGGTGGGATCGGATTGGGGTGTGGCACGGCTCATTCTATTTTACCGCGCCTTGGCCTCCAGAGGTAGAGTGGGGTGGGCGATGCCAATTTTCGCTGCGGCGGATACTATTCACCACCTCACGGCATGTGGCTGGAATGATTCAAAAACGCGATAATGTCCCGAATTTGACGAGGTTGAGACCTCATTGATGACAAAGGGCTGCAAAGGAGCGCAAAGAATGCGACGGCTGAAGTGATGCGCAAATTGTATTCGAGCCGCGCCCCTTTATTTCTTTACCCCTTTATTTCTTCACGGGCAGCGTCGGCACAATCCCCTTCAGATCGGTCCACAAAGTTCCCGTGCCGGCGTAGATGAACTTGAGGTCCATCTGTTCGGGCAGACCTTCGGCAAACTGCCATTGCGTGTAAGCGGTCGGTTCGCCGAAGGCTTTGACGGCTAGGCCAAATAGCTCGGCCTTGGCCTGTTGTTGCAGTTTTTGGGAATTGGCCTCTGCCTCTCCGAGCGTAACCACGCGCAAAGCGTCGATCTCGGCCGCTTTGCGGTCGATGGCGGCTACCTTGCGTTCGGTATCGGCCTGCATTTGCTCAGCCGTCTGCTGGCCGTTGGCCATGACGCTGGCGACTAGCTTTTTCGTTTCCTCGATAATTTTCGCCTCTTCAAGCAGAACCGTTTGCTCGGCCTCGCGAAGCTTGGCTTCCATCTTGGCCGTCGTCGTTTCTTGCTCGCGGGTGAGCTTCAGTTCGTCGGCGATATAGCCTTTTTGGATCGGCTCTCGGACTTCCTTGGGTATGTAAATGTGGCGGACCAGTCCGTAGAGCAGTGTAAGGTTCTTGTCTTTGAGCACCTTTTTGAACGACTTATCGACATCCTCCTGAAACTTCTGCCGCGATTCGCCCACGAGCAATTCAACCGCTCCCATGGTCGATCCGTTGTTGCGGCAGATGCTTTCGCACTGCGGGATGATGATTTTCTGTTCAACCGCATCCAGATTGCCGAAGCGGCGGATCATGTCCGGTGCCTGATCGGGCAGAACGCCCCACACCACGCTGAAATCCATGTGAATCTTGAAGCCGTCGCTCGACGGAAACGCGATTCCCGTGTCGAGAACCGGCATCGCCTCGCCGCTTTCGTCGATCGCGGTCTGCCCCCGCTCGTCCTTCACTTTGTCCGTCGAAATTTCGCGGGCGTTGAATCCTATCCCCACGATATCGACCTGCCGCTCGCGGGGGTTGATGGGATAGAGGCCGGCGGGCAAAACGTCGTCTTGAATTCCGGCACGCTTCTTCGTCAGCGGGTCTTCGGTAAGGTAGGTCACCACGCCAACATATCCGGCAGGAACCTGCACCCAGCCCGAGTGCTTCATCTGCTTTTGGCCGGAATCGATCTCCAGGGTTTTGACGATCTCGGCTTGATAGGCGTAGGGATTGATGCGGTAGCGTCCGGGGCCGAACGTGCGGCGAAGGATTCCTTTGAACTTTGTATGACCGATGTCGTCGGGAACGAGAAATTGACCATCCTTGAGATCGTCGCCCAGTTTGCTGGTGAGGATGGCGACCTCGCCGGTGTGGACGACCACGTCATCGACGATATTGCGTTCCCACCAGATTGGACAATAGAAGTGTCGGCCCGGCCCGCGAAGTTGTTCCAGGACGCCGATTTCGTTTTTCTCTTCATCGGCAAAGCGGCCGGTCTCGGCGTATTTTTCGCCCATCGTGAGGACTAGCGCGCCCTTATAGCGGAGTTGCAGGCTCTTTCCTTCGGGAACATAAACGCAGTTTACCGTCCATTCAAGCGCTTCGTAGGCGATGAACGCGGAAAGGACCAGGAGGGCAATGAGGTTGATATTTCGTTTCATTTTTGTTTTTCGAGCGAATCGTGATTGGGGGTCAAAGGTTTTGGCCGACGGCACTCGGAGAGTGCCTGCTACTTTGTTTCATCCTTGCCCTTGGTATCATCCGCGTCCTTGATTTTGTTCTTCGGCGCGCTGGCCGACGAGAAGTTCTTGAAGGCATCCATGAGCGCGCTGTTTTCCGTGTTGAGCATCATGGACTTGAAGGCGGGGGCGATCTTTTTCAGCATCGTATAGCGGGCGAATTCGACGCCGTTGCCGCCAAATGCCTCAATCGATTTTTGCCAGCCGGCGGCTTGGGCTTCGTTTTGAAAGCGAACCACGTCGGCGTCGGCCTTGCCTTTGGCCATGATCGCGGCAGCCAGGTCTTTTGCCGCTTCCAATTTCTTCTCGGCCACGCCCAGCCGCTTGTTGGCCTCGATAATGGACACTTCCTGCTTCCGCTTGGCATCGACCGTAACCACCACCACGGCCTGTGCGGCAGTTACCTCCGCACGTTTTTGTAGGACCGTTGCCTTCTGCACGGCCAGTTCCTGTTCGGCCGCCTGTTGCAAGATTTGTTTCTTGTATTGAGCCGCTTGCTGCACGGCAATCTGTCGCCCGCGCACTGGCAGTGCAATTTTCTCCGGCGGCTTGATCGTCGTAATGAGGGCCTGGATGACTTCGATTCCCTGCTCGGCGCACGTTTGCTGCATCTCGCGTTGAAAGTCTTCCTGGAACGATGCGCGCGTGTCGCCCGTGATGAATTCCTTGCCCGAGTGGCTGGACCCCTTCAACCGCGTATAGGCTCGTGCGTTGGGCAAGACGATCTTCTGAATCACCTGTTCGTCGATCGAGGTGTTCTTACTTTCCTCGTTGTAGAGAACGTAGACTTTGGCGGCCTCCTTGGGATTAACGCGAAATTCGATGATGGCTTCCAGGCTGACCCAGAAACCGTCGCGCGTGGGGAAGCCGATATCGGTCAAGTTGTAACGCTGGCTGCGGCAATCGATGAGCGATACCTGTTTCAGATACGGATTCAGATAGTACGTGCCCGGCTCCAAGGTTTCCGCCTGCACGCCGCGGCCCTCGACGCCCTTCGGCACAACCACTTCGTTGGGCACGTCGCGGAGTGGGGCGGACACCATCGTCACAACCCCCTTATATCCGGCCGGGATGGTGATCGGATCGTGAAGTTCGATGATCTCCGCATAGCTATCGTTAGGACGGTCGTTGGCACGTTTGTTCGTGCCGTCGAGAAGCTGCGCGTTGATCGGATAGCGAGCCGGATTGAGAACCTCCGGCAAAATGCCCTTCTGGCCCTCGTGCCAAGCGATCAATTCACCCGGCGGAAGGTTCTCGCCATAAAGACGAATCCGCACGCCGAGCTTGCCGGCAGGGATTTCCATCTGCGGCACGACAACCCAATCCCATTCATACGGGTTGTAGTAATAGCGGCCCTCGGCCAGCACATGCTGCTGCACGCCCTTGTACTCGATGGAAGGTGAGATGGAATCCGAGTTGCCGATTTCCTTGCCCGTCTTGTGCATCAAGATGGCCATCTGCTTGTTCGGCACTTCGATCAGGCACAGCGAGTAGATGAAATACGGCACGAGCAC
Source organism: Planctomycetota bacterium (assembly GCA_025353625.1). Taxonomy (GTDB): domain Bacteria; phylum Planctomycetota; class Planctomycetia; order Pirellulales; family Thermoguttaceae; genus JANXQG01. The sequence goes on from JANXOJ010000243.1 coordinate 19,059, forward strand.
GATTGCCAAGACGATCAGAATCGCCAGGGCGAGCATGTTGGGAAGGTGCGGGCGTTGAACGGTCATGAATTCGGGTTTTCGTTATAGGTCTATTGGAGACGCAGGTTTCTCCAACGTTATTCGTACGTGGAAGTATACGATTGGTTCCGGCGGGCGTTGAACAAGCGTTATGATATCCGATTTGGGAGTGCCGTAATGATTGGTAAAATCGGTATATCTGGCCACCACCCCAGCGGGTGGTGACATTAGCCAGGGGTAAATGTCGCAAACTGGCATACCTCGCGCGGCCAGAAATGACTGTTTGTCGAAGAGTTGAAAATTGCCTGTCAGCAGGGTATCGCGTTCGTGATGGTCTGGCGATTGGAGTTTTTGCAAGCAGTTGGTGATGGCGATATTGAATTCCTCGCATGTCGCATGTTATTTGCCGTTCAAGCAACGCTTCGTGACGTGCTTCCACAACCGCTCGATCAGATTCAAATTGGGCGAATACGCGGGTAGATCGAGCAGTTCAATTCCCAACGCCAGCGCGGTGGCTTGCACGAGCGCGCACTTTTGATAACGGGCGTTGTCCAATACCAGCGTAAAAGGAAGCATTATAATCGAAGCGACCCATTGCAGACAATTTCAATCGGCGACGGTATAGTTCGTCGGGGCTACTCAGCCGCTTTGCGGCGCGGGGCGCGCTTGGGCTTTTCGCCGGGGAGCAGCGGGGCGGTCAGTT
>JANXOJ010000263.1 GCA_025353625.1 Planctomycetota bacterium
CTACCGGGCACAGCGTACTCCCAACGCAATCGCCCCTCTGTCGCGCTGTGCGAAAGAGGGGCAATCACTGAAATCTCTAGCTTGCAGCCGTCTGCCGATCGCAAATCCACTGCCCACCGACCACTTTCAACGGCCCACTTCTTCTCCCACTTCTTCTCCCACTTCTTCTCAGTGGCAGCCGCAGCTACCGCATCCGCCGGCCTTGGCCACGTTCGGATTGTCGATCGTGAATCCCCGGCCCATCGGCCCATCTTGGAAATCGATCTTTGTGCCGTCGAGGTGCAAGGCCATCTTCTTCCGCGTGACAACGGCCACGCCGTGATGCTCGTAGCGGGCGTCTTGCTCCGGAACATAATCGTTGGCAAAGCCCAGGCTGTATTGCAATCCCGAGCATCCACCGCCGGCAATCGCCATCCGCAGGGCAAAACCAGCCTCAACCTTTTCGGCTTCCATGTACCGCTTGATCTCGCCTGCGGCAACTTCGCTGACTTCAATGGCCATCGTGTAAATCTCCTTGAGTTAGTTGTGTGAATGATCGGATGCGGGCGACTACTGCGCTGCCGAGGGACAACCCGTTCACCCGATCTTCAATCTTACCATCTAGGCTGCTAACGGGCAATGTTGCCAAAAACGGTTATGTTCGCACCGCAATCTTTCGGCTCCTATTCGCCGCATGCTCGGGCCAAGTGACGTTGGCCAAAGGCTTGCCAAGTAAGCACGGTGCTCTCGAAGGCTCAAAAACGGGCAAAGTCCTCCACTTCCTGGAGGCGGTTCTCGGAAAGACGTTGGAGAATTCCCTCCAAAGCCTTTCTGCTGGCCATCGCGTCTCGCGTTGCAAGCTAATCTTACTTCTATCGCGCGCTCAGAAAAGATGATAAAATGCCCTTTATGCCCTGGATCGCTTACCCAACCCTCTCCCTGCGAGAGAGGGGGATGCTTCGTCAATGCTCGCAAAACTAAAGACCTTCTCGCTCGTTGGTATCGAAGCCTTGCCCGTTGAGGTTGAGGTCGATGTTTCGCCATCCGGTTTGCCCAAACAAGTGCTTGTCGGCAACAAATTGACCCGGCTAGTGGGAATTCGCCAAACCAAGCACGACGACACTTCCACACCGATCACAAGAGCGGATCAACAGGCCACACTTTAACGAGAAACGGTCGAAACAAGAGGATATCCGAGCGAACCGTTAGAAGACGAACCGAAAGCCCAATATGGCCGAGAACCCCTACCAATCTCCTGCCAGCATGCAACTTGGTCATGAGCCTGCAAACGGTCCGACCGTCGCAAAGCCGATAAAATGGCGGCGATTGATCTGGGCGGTCCTAATCCTTGACAGTCTCCCGTGCCTGTTCCGACTTCTTATTATCGCTGGAGACGTGGTGGGGGGCCATGCCCGTCATCTCCTCTCGAATTACCCCAATCAATTCTTTCAACTGTATGGTTTCATGGTCGGGATCGCCGTATGTGGGCTTTGTGGCAACGGCCTCGTCCTTTTGAAGAGGAAGGCGGGCATCCCTTTTGTGGTCGCAAGCATTGTCCTCGTGATCGCCTTCGATGGGATTGCTCTATGGGAGCATAGGAACGAATCCGGTCCAAGAGCCTTCTTGTTCTTGGTGGCCATGATTATGATCCGACTGGCGTGGTTGGTCTTTTATGGTGCCGTCGTTTGGACGGCGGCAAAGGAAAATACAAAGCCAAGTACTTCATTAAGGTAAGTGATACCCGAGGGGCCGCTTCATATTATGCTCGCCAAACTCAAAACCTTCTCGCTCGTCGGCATCGAGGCCCTGCCCGTTGAGGTCGAGGTCGATGTTTCGCCATCCGGTTTGCCCAAACAAGTTCTCGTTGGGCTACCGGAAGCTGCGGTCAAGGAAAGCACGCATCGCGTCGAACGGGCGATGGTCAATTCGGGGTTTCAGCGTCCACAAAGTCGCATCGTTATCAATCTTGCCCCGGCGGATCTGCCCAAGGAAGCGGCTTCGTTCGATCTGCCGATTGCGTTGGGCACGCTTATCGGCAGTGGCCAGGTGGCGTCGGAGCGGCTTCTCGAATACGCGGTCGTCGGCGAACTGGCCCTCGATGGTTCGACGCGACCGACCAAAGGGGCCTTGTCGATGGCCATCGCGGCGGCCGAAGACAAGACGCTCAAAGGACTGATCGTGCCGGCGGAAAGCGCGGCGGAAGCGGCCGTCGTTGAAGGCATCGAAGTTATCGCCGTGCAGAGTCTCGCCCAGGCCGTGGCCTTTCTGGCGGGCGAGCTCGATATTCAGCCGACGCCCTCGCGGTTGGACGATCTGTTTCGCGAATTGGCCAGCTACGAGGTCGATTTCAGCGACGTTCGCGGGCAGGAAATGGCCAAGCGGGCGATCATCGTAGCGGCGGCGGGCGGGCATAATCTGCTGATGTTGGGGCCACCCGGTTCCGGCAAGACCATGCTGGCCAAGCGGATGCCGACGATCCTGCCCGACCTTACGCCGGGCGAATCGATTGAGACGACGCGGATCTACAGTGCCGTCGGCCGCCTCAAGCCGGGGCAGCCGCTTTTGGCCGTGCGGCCCTTTCGTTCGCCGCACCATACCATCAGCGATGCCGGACTTGTCGGTGGCGGCTCAACCCCGTCGCCGGGCGAAATCTCCATGAGCCACAACGGCGTTCTCTTCCTCGACGAGCTGCCGGAATTCAATCGCCGCACGTTGGAAGTTCTCCGGCAGCCGTTGGAAGACGGCGTGGTAACCATCAGCCGCGCGCTCAAAAGCACGACGTTCCCCGCCAACTTCATGCTCATCGCCGCCCTCAACCCGTGCCCTTGCGGCTATCGCGGCGACTCGCGGCGAAGCTGCAACTGCACGCCGCCGCAAGTGGAACGGTACATGAGCAAAATATCCGGCCCGCTGCTCGACCGAATTGACATTCACATTGAGGTGCCTGCGGTCCCTTTCCGCGAGTTATCCGGCGGCACGCCCGGCACTTCCAGCACCGAGATGCGTGCCGTGGTTGCGGCCGCGCGGCAGCGTCAAGCGGCTCGATTTGGCCAATCCAAAACGCGGTACAATGCCGATATGTCGCACCGGCAGACGCGGCAATACTGCGTTTTGAAAAACGACGGCAGCAACCTGCTTAAAGGGGCAATGACCGAGATGGGCCTTTCCGCGCGAGCGCACGACAAGATACTCCGCGTCACTCGCACGATTGCCGACTTGGATAATAGCGATGCGATCGAGTCGCATCATTTGAGCGAGGCGATCAACTACCGGATGTTGGATCGGAATTTGTGGACGTAGGGACGTTCATTGACTCCCGACCCCGTGGACCCGCATCTTCATCCCATAGATGCTCTTGCTGGCCGTGATGAAGAGCGAATCGCGTTCCTTCCCGGAAAAACATATATTGGCGGTCCAGGGCTCCGGCACGTCGATATGCTCAATCTGGATGCCGCTCGAGTTAAAGACCGTGACGCCCTTTCCGGTCAGATAGACGTTGCCTTCATCATCGATGGTCATGCCGTCGGACCCGAGCGAGCAAAACGGCCGCTTCTTAGCCAGCAATCCGTCCTTCTGAATCTCGTAGGCAAACGTCTTACCGGCACCGATGTCGGCAATATAGAGCGTCTTGCCGTCGGGCGTGCCGATGATACCGTTGGGCTGCTTCATGTCATCGACCACGCGTACGAGCTTTTTGTGGTCGGGGGCCAGATAGTAGACGGCCTCAACGGCAATTTCCTTTGGCCCGCGTTTCCAATAGTCGCGCTTGTAGTACGGATCGGTGAAGTAGAGCCCGCCATCGGGCCGCAGCCATACGTCGTTGGGGCCATTAAGAAGCTTGCTGTGGTAATCTTTGATGACGACGGTTGCCTTGCCTTTGGGGTCGACGGCCCACATTTCGTTCTTTTCGTCGGCACACGCCCAGAGGATGCCCTGAGCATCGAAACATAGCCCGTTCGACCGGCCACAAGGTTTCATAAACGTCGATAACTTACCGTCAACGCTCCATTTCATAATTCTGTCGTTGGGCTGGTCGGTGAACAGGACGTTGCCCTCGCGATCGGCCGCCGGTCCCTCGGTGAACTTGAAACCGCCGGTAAGCCTTTCGAGCTTTGCACCCGGCGCGAAGATCGATTTCTCGGCGGCATCGGCACAAGTGGAGAGGGCGAAGGCTAAGGCGAGCGCGCAGAAAATGTTTTTGAGCATGGAAGGCTGTCCGGTTTATTCAAGTTAATGTGCAGCGAGTTGAAGATGGTGCCAAAAGTCCACGCGACATAAAGCCAAGACTTCTGGCGTCCACGATTGTAATGAATTGGGATGGAACTGTCAAAAACGTTAAAATCCGCATTACGAATCTTCATGGGAGGGATCGTTGCGGTGGGAGTTCCCGGCAACTTACTTAGTTCCAGTATCCTCGGAATGCACGCCACATACCACAAAATGCGGGAAGACCGCTAACAACGTCGTATTTTGGGCAATCTCAGGCATTTCTACTCGATAGGCGAACTGGTTGGGGCTGATGAATAGAGATAATTCAATAAAGTACCCACCCCCTACTTGTAGCAATCACCGCGTGCAGCTTGCGACAACAGTCTGCTGCATGAGGCGAGCGAACAGGATGGTTGCCGCAGTTGTCCCTATGCAAGATCGAAGCCGATTGAATTACCTCCGAGGATGGCGTCAAAGGGCCGGTCTGCGCCCTCGGCGACTGCTTGTCGAGCAATTGGAGAGCCGCTGCATGCTTTCCGGAGCACCGACGACGACGAGCGTCAGTGCTAACTCGCCGATTTCCTTGGGCAATACGCTAACCCTTTCGGCACAAGTTGCCGCCGTCGACACTAAAAATGGAATTCCCGGCGGGAAGGTCGATTTTTTCGATGAAACAACCAGCACGGACCTCGGTGCGGCAGCCTTGGACGGTGCCGGAAATGCAACTTTTGACACCGTTCCCACAAGCAGCGGCGATCATCAAATCGATGCTTTTTATTCGGGCGACGGGACGTTCGATCAATCCGATACCACCGGCAACTCCGCGATTGTCTCGGTCACCATCGACACCAGCACATCACTTTCGGCCTCGAACGGCTCGCCCAACGCTGGCGATACGATAACGCTCTTTGCGAGCATCAGCTCCAACAATGGCACGCCGACCGCAGGATCGGTCGAC
>JANXOJ010000284.1 GCA_025353625.1 Planctomycetota bacterium
GGCTTTTTTGAAAATGAGATTGATTGAATATAGTTGTGCCGAGTACCTCGCACTCTAGCCAGTGCTGGCGGCAGTTCTCCGAGAAATACACGGTCGGTCGGTTCGTGGAGAACGTGAAGCAATCCTCTGAAGGTAACATCAGCCTTCAGCCAGCAAGTCGTCTTCCGGCTGTACGAGCGAACGTCGTGATTGTCGGAAGCAATAATGAGGGGAAGCGGAAAGCCAAGGTGCGGGAACACGAACTTGCGGTATCCAGATTCATCCTTGACCGAGCCGATTTCCAGTATGTCGATATGCTCCCTTGCCAAGTCTTCCTTCAGTGCCATTTTGAATTCTTCGGCATTGGCGATGCGTTCGATACTATTCGTCTTCTTTCCTGCATGGACTGAAACGATCCCACCGAGGTCGTGAAACAGTTTGGCAGCTTCCGTGAACGACACATATACTCGTTCATCTTTCTTCTCCTGCACATCTCGGACGGTAATTCCGAGTGGCCCCTGAATCTTGCTCCAAAGATCGCCTATATCGCAATCGTCAGGAAAAATGCCAATGAAATGGACTGATTCATGTCCACCCAAATCGCTACGGAGTTCAATCCCAGGAAACACGATCAAGCGATCATGGCCAAGTCGTTGCATATTCTGAATACGCGCCACGTCAATAACGTGGTGGTCAGTGACGGCGACTGCGGCGACTCCTGCCGACACCAGCCCATCGACAAGTTGCTCATCGGTTATTGACTTGTTGCCGTAGTCAAACGACGACGGGGTGTGGAAGTGCAAGTCCCATTGACGCCAGATTGAACCTTTAGGGTCTGCTTTCATCATTAGCCTCACCTACGATTATGCCGCACGTTTACGGTTACGGAGAGATATAACCGAACGTTGTGTACGAGGAGTTGAAAAAGGAGGCGTACTTTGGGATAAAGTGAATTGTTATTAAACACAAACCCGAAGGAGTACGCCACCATGCGTAAGAGTAACATTGATAGCGTTGTTTCGCCAGTCCCCCAGGTCCAGGATGCGATGACGGAGATTCTTCGAGAAGGTGCCCGGAAGCTGCTGGGCGAGATGATCCAGCAAGAGGTCGAAAACTGGCTGGCCGAGCGTGCCCACCTGCGAGATGAGCAGGGCCGACGGCAGGTTGTTTGTAACGGGTATGAGGCGAAATACTCCAAGGCGGTCGAATGTTTGACCAAGGATCGAGACGTTCTCCTGGCCTTCTACGACTTCCCTGCCGAGCACTGGGGCCACTTACGGACGACGAACCCCATCGAGTCCACATTCGCCACCGTGCGGCTACGAACCAAACGAACCAAGGGCAGCGGCTCGCGTGCAGCTTGCCTGGCAATGGTCTACAAGCTGATGCAATCCGCTTCCAAGAAATGGAGGCTCCTCAACGGATCGAAAATCCTCGTGGAAGTCCTCAAAGGAACCGTCTTCGTTGACGGAATATTGGTCCCCCAAGTCGCCGCCTAAAAATCCTTCATACACAACTATTGACAATATCTCCAGATGACGGTGGAACGACTGGCGGAGCGGGATTTGAATGGCGAAGTGCGTTCCTGGTTGGCGACGATTATGACGCTGAGCCGATGACTATCGCTGAAATGCCTGACTTGCCGCCTTCGGGCGGCAGATGGTCGGGCTTTCTTTTTAGCCCTTAGCGATTGCTTTTCGTGGCCGGCGCCATGCGAAGCCCATCAACCCGATAGCGCCTGCGCCCAGCAGGACCGTCGTCGATGGTTCGGGCACGACGTTCAGCACCAGGTCATTGCCCTGGACGGCGAGCGTCGCATCCAAGCCGCCGATTTGTCCGCTGACATTGTCGCCCAGGCTGCCGCTGATCGATCCGGCATCGATGAAAACGTAGGTTCCCTGGCCATATCCGGCCAGCGTCGTGAAGTGGAAATCGGAGAACTGCTGGCCGCCCAGTTGCAAGAGACCGGAGGGCATGGAGATCTTGTCGCTCGTCAGAAGCGCATCGAGATCCCAATCCAGGACCGAGCCCGACGACAAGATCAAGCTGCCGCTGATGCTCAAGACGCCGGATGAATTGCCTGGGGCAAGGTGGCCGCCGGAATTGACTGTAACGCTCGTCAGGCTGCCCGAGCCGCTGAGGATGCCGCCGCTGTTGACCGTGATAGCACTGGCCAAGGAACCGTTGACGGCCAACCTGCCCTGATTGATAAGTGTCGCGCCGG